>CAYFGZ010000001.1:0-2764 GCA_964342575.1 uncultured Nisaea sp.
CGCCTCTATTGCCATATTGCAAACCGTCATTCGGGATTCCATCGAAAGATCCCTGATTGAGTCCCCAGCAAACTCTATCACGTGCCCAGTTCCACCCGCCGTTCCGATGGTTCCAATTATTGCCAATATTACATCCTTGGCTGTAACCCCGGTCGATAAATTTCCATCGACTGTCACTCGCATATTCTTGGCCGGCTTTTGCAACAGCGTTTGTGTAGCTAAAACATGCTCTACTTCCGATGTCCCTATACCGAATGCTAAGGCACCAAATGCACCATGCGTCGCAGTATGGCTATCACCACAAACAATCGTCATCCCAGGAAGCGTAAAGCCTTGCTCAGGTCCAATTATATGCACGATACCTCGTCGAGCATCGGTTAACCCAAAGTAGGGTATGCCAAAGTTTTTGACATTTTCTTCTAAGGTTTCGACCTGGACCCTCGACTCTTCTTCCACTATCCCTTCGGAAATATCCGTGGTGGGAGTATTATGATCTGCTACGGCTAGAGTTAGATCCGGTCTTCGGACTTCTCTACCAGCACTGCGAAGACCCTCGAAGGCTTGTGGACTAGTTACCTCGTGAACCAGATGTCGATCGATATAAATCAGACATGTTCCATCGTCTTGGGTATCAACCAAATGGTTCTTCCAGATTTTGTCAAATAGCGTTTGTGGTCCCGTCATCTTTTAACGCCTCCCTTAAAGAAAACTATAATACCAGCACTCCTTCTGCTAGCTAGTTAATAATACTTAGGGGATATCGACCCACTATATTTTCCCAAAAAAACGCTGCCAGCGCGGCTTAAGTTTAAACTCTTGGCGGACTCAAGATAAAAATTAAAGAATCGTGTGTTCCGTTCGGTTCTCTAATTTGCTGATCGCTTTTGTGCTATTCACTTTCTGTATCTTTTGAAGCACGCTGCACTTTTTCCGCTATTCGAGCCGATTTTCCTCTGCGCCCTCTCAAATAGTATAACTTAGCGCGACGAACCTTTCCTCGTCGAATAACCTCAATCTGATCTATCCGCGGAGAGTACAATGGAAACACCCGTTCAACGCCCTCCCCGTAGGATATCTTGCGAACAGTAAAGTTAGAATTTATTGAATCAGTTTTACGACCGATGCACACCCCCTCAAAAACTTGGACTCTCTCCCTGGTTCCTTCTACAACCTTAACATGAACCTTCAGGGTGTCACCTGGGGAAAATTTTGGAATTGGCCTATCTTGATTGACCTTATCAATTTCCCCTTTGTTAATTTTTTCAACTATATCCATTCGTCCAACTCCATACCAATTCATTATTACGTGCAGAGCGTTAATGCTCTCGATCAACTCTACTCTTGTATGTTTCCCAAAGGTCTGGTCGACCGTTTCTGGTAACAAACTCTGCCTGCTCTCTCCTCCACGTCGCTATTTTCGAGTGGTTTCCAGATAGTAAAACCTCTGGAACACTCCGTCCCTTCCAGTCCCTTGGATAAGTATATTGAGGGTATTCCAAGAGGTTATTTTCAAAACTCTCTTCCATCAATCCCTCTTTACACCCAAGAACTCCTGGTAGAAGCCTTACGCAAGAGTCCAGTACAGCCTGAGCTGCTAACTCTCCTCCCGACAAAATAAAATCACCTACACTAATCTCTTCCATTTCTCGTGCTTCAATTACGCGTTGGTCAACGCCCTCATATCGGCCACAAACTAGCACAACCCCCGCATCCAAAGCCAGTTCTTTGGCTAACTTTTGATTAAAACGTCTTCCTCTCGGCGTTAAATAAATACGGCGACCCGGCACACCGCATAGAGACCCGAGAGCATCGTCTATAACATCAGGTCGTAATACCATCCCTGGCCCACCGCCAAAGGGCGCTCCATCAACCGAGCCACGGTTATCTCTCGCAAAATTCCGAATGTCTAGCGTTTTAAGAGACCAAATGCCTTCATCTAAAGCCCTACCCGTTATAGACAAACCTAAAGCGCCAGGAAACATAGACGGAAATAAAGTCAGTATAACGGACTGCCACGGTGTTTTTTCCACTGCTGAATTCATAATTTCTTATGCCCATCTCTGAACTAAATGCTGGCTTTTTATTGATTCTCAGACATATCATCGAGAAGGCCCGGCATAGGCTCAATAATCATTTTTCTAGCGCACAGATCAATCTCCGGTACTGTACCCTCGTTGAAGGGTAAAAGTACCGTCTTAACGGAGCCATCAAGGGCAACATCCAGTAAATCTCCCGCCCCGAAATTGTGCACCCCTATAACCACACCTATCTTCATGCCACTACGTTTATAAACCTCCAAATTTAACAGGTCTGCGTGATAAAATTCATTCTTTGCCGCTGTGGGCAAGTTACTTCGGTGAATAAATAACTCCTTCCCTGTCAGCTTCTCGGCACCAGTTCTATCAGATACCCCTGCAACTTTGGCAATCAAAGTTCCCTTGGCGCGTCCAGTAATTACGAGGTCGTAATCGCTTCCGCGTCCATCTTTTAGGGTACCGTAGCTAACAATATCCGATTCCGTTTCGGTGAAACTCTTGATCCGTATAAGGCCGTTAATCCCATGGGCTCCCACAATAACCCCCAAACACACCATCTCAGACATCACAACAGCCTCTCTTAAGTTCCCTTCTACTTATTTTCTTTTTCCGCTGGCGTTTCTTCCGCTGGCGTTTCTTCCGCTGCCGTTTCTTCCGATGCCGTTTCTTCCGATGCCGTTTCTTCCGATGCCGTTTCTTCCGATGCCGTTTCTTCCGATGCCGTTTCT
>CAYFGZ010000001.1:2864-94980 GCA_964342575.1 uncultured Nisaea sp.
TCCGATGCCGTTTCTTCCGATGCCGTTTCTTCCGATGCCGTTTCTTCCGATGCCGCCTGCTCCTCGGCTTCGCGCTCTAACCGCTTTTTTCCTGGAGCCGACTTTTTAGGCTGATCACCATACTCAAACCCGGGCATCAGCTCTAACGAGGCCAAAAACTTGTGAACCCTATCCGTTGGGCGGGCGCCAACAGATAACCAGTATTTTATTCGATCCTCCTGTATCACTAGCCGATTGGGGTGATCCTTATTAACCATGGGGTTGTATGTGCCAACCTTTTCTATAAAACGTCCGTCTCTTGGAGCCGTGCTCTCCGCTACAACAACTCTATAAAACGGTCTCTTTTTTGCTCCCCCTCGAGCCAATCGAATTTTCAAAGCCATGGTTTCTATTATTCCCTTTTTTAATCCATTGTCGTGATTATCGTTTGATTGGGAACCGAGGCATCCCGTGGATACCCGGCCCCGTCTTGCCGATCAAATTTTCTGGTATCTTTAAATTACCTATTTTACCCTCTCCTGGTACAGGTGAATCACCACTGCCCAGAACTCCGCTCAATCCCCTAATACCACCCATTTTTCCCATTTTTTTCATCATTCGGCCCATTTCTAGCTGCTGTTTCAGCAGACGGTTAATTTCCTGGGCAGTGGTACCTGAACCCGCGGCCACCCGTCGTTTGCGAGACGCATTCATTATTTTTGGTGTTTTACGCTCTTGCTTGGTCATCGATTGAATTATTGCCACTTGCCGCGATATAGACTTGTCATCAACGCCGGCACTAGCCATTTGCTTTTGGAATTTCCCTGCGCCAGGGAGTAAACTCATTACGCCACCAAGGCCTCCCATTTTCGACACTTGTTGCAACTGTTTTAACATATCATTTAAGTCGAATTGACCTTTCTGTATTCTCTGTGCAAGTTTCTCCGCCTCCTCTACCTCAATAGTTTCGGCTGCCTTTTCGACCAAGCTAACTACGTCGCCCATTCCTAGAATCCGTCCGGCTACGCGTTCTGGATGGAAGTCTTCTAGGTCTTCTAATTTCTCACCTGTGCCAATGGCTTTAATTGGAACTCCCGTAACGGACCTCATTGACAGTGCCGCCCCGCCCCTAGAGTCCCCATCCATTCGCGTCAAAATTATACCCGTCACGCCGACATTTTCGTGAAAATTCCTAGCCGTGGTAACTGCGTCTTGCCCCGTTAGGGCATCGGCTACTAAAAGGGTTTCACCTGGTTTAGCTATGTCTTTTATTTGCCTTATTTCTTCCATAAGGCCCTGATCAACCGTTACTCTACCCGCTGTATCAAGAATCAAAACATCAAAGCCCTGGAGCTTCGACGCCGTCAATGCTCTTTTTGTTATCGACGCTGATGTTTCTCCATCGGCAATAGGTAGCGTCGCAACGTCAATTTGTTCACCTAAAACTCGTAACTGCTCCCGGGCCGCTGGCCTCGTTATATCCAACGAAGCCATCAAAACTTTCTTTTTATCTCTTTTAGTAAGTCTTGCTGCTATTTTTGCAGCACTGGTCGTTTTACCACCTCCCTGCAGACCGACCATTAAAATAGGGACAGGGGGAACAGCTTTCAACTCAATCCAAGACGCTTCCTGTCCCAACATGTCGATCAAATTATCATTCACGATTTTTATTACTTGTTGACCCGGCGTAACTGATCGAGTTACCTCCTGCCCAATTGCACGTTCTTTAACCTTATTGATGAATGATTTAACTGCATCGACGGCAACGTCGGCCTCTAGTAGAGCAACCCTAACCTCGCGCATGGCTACTGTGACATCAGACTCACTGAGCGCACCTCGGCCTTTTAGCCGATCAAAAACTTGTCCTAATCTATCCGATAACGAATCAAACAATTCTTCTTCCTTAATGCACTAATGATATAGTTATCCAGCCACCACAAACAGAATGTCGCCCGTGCCCGAAACTCGAGGACGGACGGAACACTTTTTAGGTTTCAACGACCTAACTTGTCGATAGAAGCCGCAAACTAGTTGTAAAAAGAAAAATAGTCAACTTTTAGGCGGTTTTTAGACAAAAAGCAGTTAACCTACCTTGATAGATACTCAATATTATTTTTTGATAGTAATATCAAATTCCGATTTCTCCATTCCGTTATCACAGCCAAGTTTAACCATCTCAGCCCAGGTGTTTTCATCGACGGGTATCCCCTCCTTGAGCCGTTTTTCCATCGACTCCCGCTCTGGCTCTCCAGCAACGCGAATTTTATCAAACCCTTCGGCTGGCTCACCCGATTTTACAAATTCAATTAGACTATCGAATTCCGCACTAAATGATACGCCGGATTTAAATTGATCCGGATCTATTATAATCGTTAGCATATTGTTTCTTATTGTCTCACCAGTGTTTAGCTCCAATCTAGCTGTTCCCCCACCGGCTAAGCCGCCGGCTAAAATGTCACACAGAAGGGCCAATCCATACCCCTTATGTTCTCCAAATGATAACATAGCCCCCATTGGATCCCTGAATATCACTCCTGGGTCTCTGGTAAGTTTACCATTTGGACCCACCAGTGCATCTGGCATGGGCATTTGCTTCTCTCCATAATGCGCAACTCTAACCTTTCCTTGAGCAACTCGGCTGGTAGCCATGTCTAAAACCATCATTGGTGTCTTCTCTGTCGCAGGAATGGCTGTACAATAGGGATTGGTTGAATATCGCGCCTCGTAGCCACCATATGGCGCTACATACGGTTTATGTCCAGTCGCATTTACATAATGGATTGATATAAACCCAGCGCTTGCACACATTTCACCCCAAGCTCCTATTCGCCCAAGATGATGAACATTTCGTAACCCAATTATTGCCGCTCCATGCTCGCGCGCCTTTGAAATGCCAAGCTCCATGGAGTCGCGACCAACAGTCTGGCCATAACCCATATTTCCTTCCAAGAGCAGGTAAACACCATTATCGGTGACGACAGATACTTCGGCCCCTGGGGTCATCGTGCCTGCCACGGCGTGACCCATATACCTGGGAGCAAGACCTACCCCATGGCTGTCATGTCCCATAAGGTTCGCTTCAACAAGGTTTTTTGCCACCGTTACCGCCTCATTGCGATCGCTCCCCGCAACTTGGATCATCCTTGTCACGATATTCTCAAGCGCGGTGTGTTCGACAAAAATCAATTCGAGTCTCCATCCAATGAATCAAAAGTTAGCGCAAAACTATTTATACACCTCAGAACAAAAAGTGCTTCTATCTTACAATCAGATCTAGATTGGCTACCAGCAAAAAACACCTTATAAACCTAATATGGATATTCCTTTTATAAAAATGCACGGGCTCGGAAATGATTTTGTCATCATCGACAACCGATCTATGAACCTTGACAAAGCTTGTCTAAACATCCCAAAGATTGCTGACAGAAGGCGAGGCATAGGTTTTGACCAGCTCTTGATATTATCGACTGCTCAGAGTGGTGGTGATATTCTCATGGAAATAACTAACCCCGACGGAAGTATCGCGGAAGCATGTGGTAACGGCACACGGTGTGTCGCCCAGTTGTTGATGACCGAGACCGGCCTCGATACTGTCATTGTTGAAACCATCGCCGGTATGCTTTCATGCAATCGCGTTGCTGGTCATCTTGTTACCGTGGATATGGGCAGAGCCTTAACTTCTTGGCATGAAATTCCTTTGGCACGTGACGCGGACACGCTCAATGTCAAATTAAAAAACGCTCCGTTTGATAACTGCACGTGCGTAAACATCGGCAATCCACACGCGGTGTTTTTTACTGAGGATTGTGGAGAAATACCCCTAGAAAAAGTTGGGCCAATCATTGAAAATCATGAAATATTTCCTGAGCGCACTAATGTCGAGTTCGCGACGATTTTGTCGCCAAATAAAATAAGGATGCGTGTTTGGGAACGCAGTGCTGGAATAACAACCGCCTGCGGCTCAGGAGCTTGCGCCGTATTAGTTGCTGCTGTTAGAAAACAATTCGTAAGCTCCAAAGCAGATGTTATACTAGATGGCGGGACGCTTTCTGTTGAATGGACAAAGGATAACCGAGTCTTAATGACAGGACCTACCTCGATGAGCTACCGGGGACAATTTGAAGTATGATGTTATTGCTAAGTTGAATTGTTACTTATTTTATGGCTCGATACTATTGCTTTTAATTTTATTTTACTAAGTCTCTCTTAATCATGACCCCTAAACACGAACATATCAATAAAGTTGAAACTTTTGGCTGCAGGCTCAACGCCTTTGAATCCAAAGTTATTGAAGACAATCTGCCTAAAGATTTCACGCGGCCACGTATTGTTTTTAATTCCTGCGCAGTTACCTCGGAAGCGGAAAGACAAGTTCGACAAGCGATTCGGAAAGCTCGCAGGAAAAACCCTAATGCTGAAATAATTGTCACCGGGTGTGCCGCACAAATAAATCCTATAATGTTCCACCGTATGCCCGAAGTCGATAGGGTTCTCGGCAACGAAGAAAAATTAGACCCACATATTTGGGGCAAAAACAATTGTTCTGAATTCGCTGTAAACAACATAATGGATGTTAAAAAAGTTGCACCGCAACTTATTTCTGGTTTCAATGGACGTTTGCGAGCCTTTGCTCAAGTGCAGCAAGGCTGTGATCATCGTTGCACATTTTGCATTATACCTTACGGGCGGGGAAACAGTCGCTCTGTTCCAATAGGCGAAATTGTCAAACAAGCGCAAATCCTCATAAATAATGGATATCGAGAGCTCGTTCTGACTGGAGTGGATATTACTTCTTATGGCTCAGATCTACCCGGAAAGCCCCAATTGGGAAGTATGATAAAACGGTTATTGGCCAATGTGGAGGGCATAGAAAGGCTCAGGTTATCCTCTATAGATCCGAGTGAGTTGGATAACGATTTATTGGATTTAATTTCTAACGAACCTCGACTCATGCCTCACCTGCATCTAAGCATTCAAGCGGGCGATGATCTTATTTTAAAACGCATGAAGCGCCGTCACTCTAGAAGTACCATTTCGCAAATTTCGAACCTCTTAGAAACTCTTAGACCTGGCATTGTACTCGGGGCCGATCTTATAGCCGGGTTCCCAACGGAAACTGATGACATGTTTCAAAGATCGTTGGATCTTATCTTCGAAGCGAACCTAATCCACTTGCACGTTTTCCCATATTCACCGCGGCAGGGAACACCCGCCGCGAAAATGCCGCAGGTGTCCGCTAGCGTTAGAAAAGAACGGGCGCGCATTCTTCGTGACGCTGGAAAAGAAGTAATGACCCATTATCTAAGAAATCGCGTGGGATCCACCGAAAACGTTTTGATTGAAAAAAACGGTGCCGGGTATACTGAACATTTTGTTCCAATGAGCGTTGAAGGATCAAGTGTTCCTGGCACGATAGTTTCAGCGTTAGTACAAAAAGTCCGAGAAACTAAACTGATTGGAAAGGTATTTTCGGAAGGGTCGGTGCGAAATTGACTACTAATACAAGTACCCCCAAGGGGTGGATTAGAAAGTTAAAAAATGGGCTTTCTGCATCTTCCAACAAAATGGTTTCTGGCATAACTGGACTTTTGAAAGAACGACGGCTGAATGGCGATACGTTAGAGCAGTTAGAAGATTTACTCATTGGCTCAGATTTAGGTGTTGAGGCTGCTAACTTGCTTACAATTAAACTTGCAAAACAACGGTTTGATAAAAAGGTAACAAATGAAGAGGTAAGGACCTCTTTTTCTGCTGATATCGTTGACATTTTGACCCCAGTGGCAAAACCGATCATCGTTGATGATTCGCTAAAACCTCAGGTAATTCTAGTCTGTGGCGTTAATGGGAGCGGAAAAACAACAACTATTGGAAAGTTAGCTCATCAATGGAAAGAAGAAGGAAAAAACGTCTGGCTGGCGGCGGGAGATACCTTTCGAGCGGCCGCCATCGAGCAACTCGAAGTCTGGGGACAACGAACTGGAACCCCTGTAATCGCGCACCCGCAAGGTAGTGATCCAGCAGCCTTAGCTTTCGATGCAGTACAACAAAGTCGCTTGGATAAGGCCGACATACTGATAATTGATACCGCCGGTAGATTGCAAAACCGCACCGAACTAATGGATGAGCTTGCCAAGATGGTCCGGGTGATAAAGAAGCAAATACCTGAAGCGCCTCATGATTGCGTACTGGTTTTGGATGGAACCGTGGGCCAAAATGCTCACAGCCAAGTGCAAAATTTTGGAGATATGGTTGATATTTCCGGGCTTATAGTCACGAAACTTGATGGATCCGCCAAAGGAGGGGTTGTTGTGGCGCTTGCCGAAAAGTTTGGGCTGCCTATACATGCTGTGGGAGTAGGCGAAGGTGTAGACGATCTCAGGCCGTTTGATCCCATTACATTTTCAAGAAGCCTAATGGGTTTGGATTGATTTCATTTTTGCCTTTTATGGGCCAACCTGATCCCTTAAACTTCCGGAGCTGTTTCTAGTCATTCTACCTTTGGGAGATCAAAAAATGTCGACTGCCCGTGGCGCAACCCCCGAATCTGATCGGCCCAACTTTTATGCTCGAATCTCCGACTATAGTATGACGCCTCTCTGGGAAGTAATGAAAGATTTAGTGCTTCCTGAACCCGATAGTCCGTGCATCCCAGCTCTTTGGAAATACTCCGACATCCGTCCTCTTATACTTGAGGCCGGGAAAGTCATAACAACAGAGGAAGCTGAGCGTCGTGTCCTAATTCTCGAAAACCCTGGCATGCCCGGAAAATCTCGGATAACTCGCTCTATCTACGCCGGCATGCAGTTAATTCAACCGGGTGAAATAGCAAATAATCACAGACATACTCAAACTGCCCTCCGCTTTGTTTTGGAAGGTTCCGGCAGCTATACAGCAGTGGGTGGTGAACGAACGATGATGCACCCGGGGGATTTCATAATAACACCACAATGGGCATGGCACGAACATGGAAATGATGGAGAAGTTCCAACCGTATGGTTGGATGGCCTTGATATACCGATTGTACAATTTTTTGATTCTAGCTTTTCACAACACAAGCAAAACAGTAAACAGTACGATACAATAAAACCTACTGGCGACTCCATCGCTCGGTACGGAAGCGGGCTTCTTCCCGTTGATCAACCTGCTAGCGGGTTATCGTCACCTGTTTTCAACTACCCATTCGAAAGAACAAGAGAGGCACTGGAGACCATGCGACGAGATGAACAATGGGACCCATGTCACGGCCTAAAGATGAAATATGTAAATCCTCTGACAGGAGACTACGCGATGCCAACCATGGCTGCTTTTATACAACTTTTGCCCGCTGGGTTTAATGGTGTTCGTTATCAGTCCACCGATAGTATGGTCTATGTATGTGTAGAAGGAAGCGGAAAAACAACGCTGGATGATCAGGAACTACTGTGGTCCGAAAAGGACACTTTCGTAATTCCAAGCTGGATGCGGCATTCTCACCAAGCCAACGACGACGCGATTCTGTTTAGCTTCTCTGATCGTTCCATCCAACAAAAGTGCGGATTGTGGAAAGAATTTAGAGAGAACGAATAAAACGCTTTATAAATCCCTGCCAACAACAGTTTTTGAGCAAAATAATATGAAAATCACTACATGGAATATAAATTCAGTTCGACTACGGGCCTCTTTAGTCACAAAACTATTAAAAGATGTTCAGCCCGACGTGCTATGCCTTCAGGAAACCAAATGTCCTGATGAGCTTTTTCCATATCAATCTTTTTATGATATCGGTTATCGCCATATCGCCGTTCACGGTATGAAAGGTTACAATGGCGTTGCCCTAGTATCTCGGCTGCCCTTCAAAAATGAACAACGCTTAGATTGGGTAGACAAATCTGACTGTAGACACATCTCGGCAACTTTTCCTAAAAATATTGAATTGCACAATTTTTACGTTCCAGCCGGGGGAGACGAGCCAGATATCGAAAAAAACGAAAAGTTTGCCCATAAACTAGAATTTTTAAAAGAAGTAAAAGAATGGTTTATCTCAGAGCGACAAAGCGCAGATCCTATTATCCTCGTTGGCGATCTTAACATAGCGCCTTTAGAATCCGATGTGTGGTCACACAAACAACTATTGAATGTCGTTTCTCATACTCCTGTAGAAGTTCAACATCTCAACAACCTTATGAATTCCCTTGACTGGACAGACGCCATTCGTCATCTGATACCCGAACCCGAGAAATTATATACTTGGTGGAGTTACCGAGCTCGTGATTGGGCTGTTTCAAACCGAGGCCGACGTCTGGACCACATTTGGGTGACACCCCCACTGCTAGAAAATATCGCAGGTTCTAGCATCTCCAAAACTGCCCGGGGATGGGAAAAACCATCAGATCATGTGCCGGTAACGACTGAACTTTCTATCCGTTAATCTAAGCTATGCTCCCTTGGAGTTCATCTTCTATAAAGGCTTCGATAACATTTTCCATAGATTTATCTCGGATAAACCCGAGATCTAACGCTTTTTTGGTGTCGAATTCAGGCGGCCATCCATCCACTATCTCTTGAATAAATGGATCGGGAATCCAATCAATCCTACTAGCAACAACATCGCCCGCCACTGAACGTAAAGCTTCGGCAATACCGCCTATGCTCATACTAAAGCCTGGGAGAGTTACTTCTCGAGACATGCCCCAGTTACTTTCAGTTAAATTATGGGCATGCACAATGTTCTCTATTATCGAGCGTGGCGATGCAAGGAACATCTTTGATTCCGATTTAACAGGACAAGTGGCCCTTTCTCCCCGAAGCGGCTCTCTTATTATGGAACTCGCAAATGTGGATGCTGCCTTGTTCGGTTTTCCGGGCCGGACAACAACCGTTGGAAAGCGCAACGCGCGACCATCCACAAATCCTTTTCGAGCGTAGTCGTTCACCAAAAGCTCTCCGATCACTTTTTGGGTCCCGTACGATGTTTGGGGCGTTCTTGCCGTCATATCAGCGATAACATCGGGCATGTCACCACCAAAGGCAGCACAAGAACTCGCAAAAACAAGTTTCGGTTTAGTGCCATGACCTCTGCATATATCTAGAATGCAACGAGAGGCATCCAGATTCACGGCTAGACCGAGGTCGAAGTCTTCTTCCGCTCCCGCACTCACCACCGCAGCTAAATGAAATACACTATTTGTATCAGAAGGTATTGCCTGTTCCAACAGACTTCTATCCGTGATATCGCCTGTCAACACGGTTATTCGCGGGTCGAATTTCAAATCTTCTGGGGGCTCAACCACATCTAACAGAGTTATTTTTTCCACTTGTGCCTGAGATCCCGTTTCAGACGACAATACGTTTGCGCCCAGTAATCGCCGCGCTAACTTTTGCCCTAAAAACCCAGATCCGCCAGTTATCGTTATATTCATCCTCACTCATCGCTCTTCTACATATCTTGCATCCATCCCAAGCCTGCTACTGTCTCGCCCTTAGGTCGATACTCACAACCAACCCAGCCATCATAGCCAAGTTGGTCCATTAGCTGGAATAAATATTTATAGTTAATTTCACCAATATTTGGTTCGTGTCTACCGGGGGTGCCGGCTATTTGCATATGGACCGTAATATCTAAAAATTCTTTCAAGTGCTCGGCTAGGTCACCCTCCATTATCTGACAGTGATATAAATCAAACTGTAACTTAACGTTTTCAGCAGCAACATCCTCGATTATCCTCCGAGCCTGATTCTGATAATTTAGAAAATAGCCAGGTATATCGCGAGTATTAATTGGTTCTATTATCAAACTTTTTCCGCGTGCGGCCGCTACTGGAGCCGCACGTTTCAAGTTTTCTACTAAAGTCGTCCTATGTTTTTGAAAATCACTTCTATTTTTTACCAAACCGCTCATGGCATGAATGTGCTGGTTCTCGAGGACCTCAGCATAGTCAAGAGCCAGATCCACAGCCTGTTCGAATTCTCCCTCTCGGCCTGGAATGGATGCTAATCCTCGCTCGTTCTTTTCCCAGTCTCCGGGGTAAGTGTTGAATAGTACCTGCTTTAACTCAAACTTGTCGAGCCTGGTTTTTATCTCTTCTGCGGAATATTCGTAGGGAAATAAAAATTCCACGGCCCGGAAACCAGCAGCTGCGGCAGCCGAAAAACGGTCCAAAAACTCATATTCATTAAACATCATGGAAATATTAGCAGCGAAGTTTGGCATGTCTGACAAGCACCCACGTTTTTTATTATAAAAGGATTCCACTAATCTGTACTATACAATTTAGCGGTACAGACTACTCTAACTAGATTCATTGTCAAAAGTCGTTTTTAAAGGAAGTATAAATGGGAATAATTCTCGGTTGTATCGCAGACGATTTCACCGGCGCGACTGACCTGGCCAACATGTTGGTAAAGGGAGGCCTCAGAACCGTTCAGTTGCTGGGGGTTCCTAACTCCGACGACCCTGTGCCAACAGGCGATGCAATCGTCGTAGCCTTAAAGTCTAGGACAATTTCTCGGGCTGACGCTGTCTCTCAATCGTTGACAACACTGGAATGGCTGAAAAAAACCGGGGCTCGACAATTCTTTTTTAAATACTGTTCAACATTCGACTCAACCGACCAAGGTAACATAGGCCCTGTGGTGGAGGCCCTCATGGAGGATTTAGATACAAATTTCACTGTAGCGTGCCCCGCTTTCCCAGAGACAGGGCGGACTGTGTTTAAGGGTCACCTATTTGTTGGAGATACTTTATTGTCAAACTCTCATATGCGGCAACACCCTTTAACGCCGATGACAGACAGCAACCTCGTTGCAGTCCTTAATCGCCAGACAGATCTAAAAATAGGCCTTGTTCCGCATCACCAGGTAAGTGCTGGATCCGACACCATCCGCAAAGCCTTCAATAAATTGAAAGAGCAAGACATAGGCATTGCAATCACGGACGCTATTCAAGACGAGGATCTATTAATTTTAGGTGAGGCACTTTCTGACTTTCAGCTCATTACTGGCGGATCAGGCATTGCAATTGGTCTTCCAGATAATTATCGGAAAGCAGGACTTCTCAATACTACTCGCACGAATACGCAACTGCCCCCTGTGGAAGGCCCCGGCCTTGTGCTATCTGGAAGTTGCTCAGAGATGACTTGTAAACAAGTGGAAGAATTTTCTAAAACACACGCAAGCTATCAACTTGATCCCATAGAACTTGTAACCGACCCACAGTCGATTGAAAGTGCAATCGCCTGGGCAAAGCAAAATATTGTAGCTGGCCCTGTTCTGCTATATGCAAGCGCACCCCCCGAGGCCGTTCAAATGGCCCAAAGTAAACTGGGGCGCCAAAGGGCCGGGGAGGTCGTTGAAAGCGCTATGGCTGAAATATCCCAGGAAATGGTCGCTGACGGTGTTCGGCGGCTTGTTGTAGCTGGAGGAGAAACCGCTGGTGCTGTTATGACGCGGCTCAAGATAAGGGGCTTATTAATCGGAGAACAAATAGATCCAGGGGTGCCGGGCACACTAACTATGGGAACCCCTCAGATTGCTCTGGCGCTAAAGTCTGGGAATTTTGGATCCATCGACTTTTTTGAAAGGGCCTTGCGGGTAATGCCATGAAATTTATTCAGCGCAACGCTCTGTCCCTGGCAAAAACACAATGCACTGGCTGAAAATAATAGGATACGGTCAAATCAATGCTAAGGAAAAATGGACGAGCTTTTGACTTAATTGACTCGGGGTATGGCCCTCCGTTGCTGTTCGTCCCCGGTTCTTTTAGCACACCCGCAGCATGGCGGGGAGTTCAGGAACACATAAGAGGAAAATACCGGCTCCTAACCACCAGCCTCTGTGGATATGGGAAAACCAGCGAAAGCCGGAGCGTGAAAGATAATTTGATCCATCATGAGATAGAGATACTGGAGACTATAGCTCAGGAAATTAACGAACCGCTTCATTTGATAGGTCACTCCTTTGGGGGCACCGTCTGTTTAGCCGCAGTACTGGAGGACGCTTTTCCAATAGCAAGCGTTACAACATTTGAGGCCAATCCCGTCAATTTAGTCAAAAATAGTTTTAAACCAGAACTCTTCTTGCAAGTAAAACAGGCGAGCCGACTCTTCCAAGCAGAATATTCTGCAGGCAATAATGACGCTGCAGAATTCATTATAGATTTTTGGGGTGGTTCTGGATCTTTTACTGCGTTACCAGAAGAGGTTAGGGAGTATTGTCGAAAAACGGCAGGCGCCAATATTCTTGATTGGCTGACAGCATACAGCTTTCTGGCCATTCAACGTGATTATGAAAAAATAGGTGTGCCCGCACTAATAGTAAGAGGTGAAATGGCAAATAGCGCAATGATAGAAATTACTGAAATACTATGCAAAAGTATAAAACACTCAAAATCGGCTATTGTCGAAGGTTCGAATCATTTCTTAATAAATACCCATCCTGATAAATGCGCCAAACTAATCAACTGGTTTCTTTCAATTCTGCATAACAAAGCGAGGTAGCGTGACGAAGGAAGCCGTCTTTGTTACAGCGTTTACGCCATTTTTTTCCTGCTTCACTTACGCCCCATATGATCGGGAAACCATCTGACCAAGATCAGCAATAAGAACAACCCTGGCAATGCCATTACCACTGAAAAAACAAAAAAATCAACCCAACCTAGTGCATCAACCACATATCCAGAGGGTGAGGAGAGTATATTACGACCAAGCGACATCAATGCCGATAGGAGGGCGTATTGGGTGGCCGTGAACGAAATATTTGTCAATCCGGATAAATAAGCGACAAAAGCCGCGGTTCCCATCCCACCAGTGATGTTTTCAACTGCTATCGTAAGAGTTAGGGCAGTAAGATCATACCCAACAATCGCCTGATATGCGAAGATTAAGTTTGAAGCCGCCTGTAAAATTCCTGTTATTACTAACGTTATCAGCATGCCGAATCGCTTGATTAGTATGCCACCAATAAAAAGACCAATTCCCAGTGCTAAGACTCCGAATAGTTTTGTGATCTCGGCGATTTCTGTCTTTGAAAAACCAAGATCGATGTAGAAAGGATTGGTCATTACACTTAAAAAGGCGTCGCCTAGCTTGAATGTAACAACGAACAATATAATTAATATCCACCCCGGTCGGGTGGCGAATTCAGAGAACGGGTTAACGACATAATACATCAACCAATCTCGTAGGGACCGGTTTTTCAAATCAGGCGTCAATGCTGCTTCAGGTTCGGGGCTGAGAATTACAATTAGCATCCCAATGCAAATGAGAAGGCTCATAACCAAATACGCATGCGTCCAGGTCCAGTAATCAGCGAGAAACAGTGTACCGGCCCCGGCCACGAGCATGCCTCCACGATACCCATAAGTAACCATTGCGGCACCCATTCCCTGTTGCTCGTCCGGTAAAGTTTCTATTCGGTACGCATCGATTACGATGTCCTGACTGGCAGAAAAAAAAGCTACAAGCACCGCGAAAACAGCCATAGCAACCGGCGCTTGTTTAGGATCGGAATATGCCAGCCCAATGATAGCACTAGCCAGCATAACTTGAGATGCTATCAGCCAAGCCCGGCGTCGACCCAGTAGGTCGGTCAGAAAAGGCAAACGCAGGCCATCCATTAGAGGTGCCCATATAGGTTTTAATGCGTACGGTAATCCAACGAGTGCAAATAATCCGATCGTTGATCTTTCGACGCCAGCCTCTCGAAGCCAGGCGCTTAAGGTTCCAAAGGAGAGGAGTAGTGGCAGGCCACTAACAAATCCTAGAATCAAGATAGTGACGAGCTTCCTCTGAAAGTAGGGAGCTAAATATTTTAAAAAAAAAGAAAGCAGCCTGGACGTCACATCACGCCCCTGCGGAAACTTTTGCTATCAATTGTTTTAGGCTGGCCTCGGGGCGAGCACCAAAGTGGGTAATTATTTGGGCGGCAGCCAAGCCGCCAAGTGTTCCGCACATGCGAAGGTTCATATCACTGATGAATCCATAGAGGAAGCCTGCTGCGTATAGGTCGCCGGCTCCCGTAGTATCAACCACATTCGGAACGTATTCTGCGGCAATCGCGATAACGGTCTCTCCACGTATAACTACCGAGCCCCTAGCATCCCTGGTTAAAGCGAGTAAATCGCAGTCTTTTCTCGCTGCCGTGGTGGCGGTATCGAAGTCGGGTGCCTCGTATAAGGAAATAATTTCTTCCTCGTTGGCAAATAATATGTCCACGTGGTTTGCAACCAAATCGCGAAATTCCGGTCGGTGTCGTTTGACACAAAAAGCATCAGATAGCGACAGCGCTACTTTTGTCCTAGCGTTCTTTGCTAGCGTTATAGCCTTTAAGAAGGCAGCTTTTGCCCCGGGGGGATCCCAGAGGTATCCTTCTAGATACAAGACACGGCTATGTACAACTAGATCTGCTTCAATATCACTCTCGCTTAGGTTTATGCTGGCACCAAGGTGAGTGTTCATTGACCTCTGAGCATCCGGGGTCACAAAAACTAAACATCTTGCTGTCTCAGCTGGATCGTTACTTGGGACAGTTTTATAGATGATCCCGTTATCAACCATTCCTTGTTGGAAAATCAATCCAGCTTCGTCGTTTTTGACTTTGCCTATAAACGCGGTCCCAGCTCCCAAATCGCTCAACCCCACTACTGTATTAGCGGCAGAGCCACCGCAAGCAGTTACGGGGGAGGTCATCTTATTGTAGAGTTGGTTAGCTCTGGCACCTTCTATGAGATTCATCGATCCCTTTTTTATGCCTTCCCTATCCAGAAAAGCATCGTCAGTTACTGAAATCACGTCTACAATAGCGTTACCAATCGCTGTTACATCAATCTTTGGCCTCAATGGATTACAACACACTTCTTGAAAAAAACTTGATTAAGATTTGGGACGCGAATTTTCCTAATTGCGAGCCGATCCAGTATACCGAAAAAGATAATTTGATAGAAGGGGTTTAGATATTTTTGAGTTTACGAAATGTTATTAGGCGCGATAAAGACACTTGCCCAGTTGGGCGATCCGGGTTTTCGAAGAGTTTTGCTGTATAGTGTGAGTTTGTCGGTTATAAGCCTTATTGCGTGCGTTGGGCTGAGTTGGGGACTACTCAATAAAATTGGTGTTTTTGGAATAGGATTTATTGATACTCTAGTTCCGTGGATCGGCTCAGCCGTGATTTTTTCCGTCGGTTTGGTATTTTTTCCATCTACTATCATGCTAATTTCTAGCTTATTTGCTGGCCGAATTTTGGCTTGTGTTGAAAGGAAATATTTTCCTAACGAAACAAGATATATCGAAGTTGGACTTTTTGATGCAGTAAAAGGTAGCATTGCGTTAGTACTAATTTCCGGGATTCTTAACATTTGTTTATTACCGGTCTATGCTCTCGGTATGCTCATTCCAGGCTTAAGTTTTGTCGTGTTTTATTGCGCAAATGGCTATCTTATCGGGAGAGAACTGTTTGAAACTGTTGCCGGACTGCACCTGCCGGCTAATCAATCAAAGGAATTACGCAAAAAAAACTTTGTGAGGATTACATGGGGTGGCGTGATAGTGACTTTTTTTGCAACAATCCCAATAGCCAATTTGCTGACGCCAATAATTGGGCTCGGGATGATGGTTCACCTATTTCATCGACTACGGGAAGCGGACAGGGAAACCGATTAAAATGAGTACTAACCTTTTGGGTAATCTATTGTCCTGGTTAATATTAGCCGGTTATTTGTTTGTTCTGACGGGCTGCAGTGAAATAGCGTTTTTTCCAACTAAGACCTCTGACCGCCTTCCCGCCGTGAAAAATAAGCCTGTGCAAACGAGGCAGGTAGCTAACGCAGTTATTAAACCATTGAATACTAATCAGCGACCGCTTGCAAGCTCCTCGGCCGCGCCCGTGGTCTCCCCAGAGGAATTAATTAACGCAACGAGAGGGGAACTTATACAAAAATTAGGGGAAGCTGCTCTTGAACGTAGAGAGAAAAAGGTCCTTACAATGCTGTTTATCGATGAATATTGCGTTCTAGAGATTTTTCTTTATGGGTCGAGGGGAAATGAACACGCCACCTACTATGAGTTTCGAAGCCGTACAGGCCAAAGTTTTGCGATTCCTGATTGTTATCGCCGAATTAGGGCCGGGAATGCAGGCTGAACAAGTGAAGTTTAACCAGTTAACGTTCGACAAAAGTAAATGCGGTGAAATTCGGTTGGAATTACGCCCATACAGATCTATTACACCGTTGGGAGGGCGAGTAGTGCTGTTGTCTCTAGTTGCAGCCGGTTGGTTTATTGGCGGTAGTTTTTGGTTGGTGGGAGCATGGCCTGTTGGGGTCTTTATGGTGTTAGATATTGCCCTGATTTGCACCATTTTTGGAATGATGACTTCTTTTGGGGCGAATTGGGAAGAGATACAAATCAGCCGTGAGGTATTAGACGTTAAAAGTTACCGCAGATCCCAGTGTGTAGACTATTTTTCTGTTCAAACCTATTGGGCTATTATCGAGCTAAAAGAGGTTCGACACCATCAGGGCAAACTGGTTATTCGTACACGCGGGGAACGACACGAAGTAGGCAGGTTTCTCAGCTGGGCAGCAAAAGAACAATTAGCGCACTGGCTTAGCGCACAGATAGCAAAATATTCTAGTGAGGATTATCGGGAAACACCTGCTACCCTTAGTTTCTAGGACTCTATTCCGAGAACATCCCTCATTGTATACAAGCCAGGAGGTCGATCTTTCAACCAATGGGCAGCAACGACCGCACCGGCCGCATATATTCCCCTATCGGATGCCTTATGGTGCAATTCCACACGCTCGCCAGAACTAACAAACATCACCGAATGTTCACCAACCACAGAACCACCCCGAAGGGCGGCAAACCCTATCTCTCCCCTTGGCCGCACTCCAACCAAACCGTCTCGCGCCATTGTACTACTCTCTCTAAATTTTACTCCTCGTCCACGCGCCGCAGCCTCCCCCAAGCTAATGGCAGTACCAGAGGGCGAGTCGACTTTTTGATTATGGTGAAAGTCTAAGATCTCTATGTCGAAATTGTCATCCAAGGCGGTAGCCACTTGTTCAACAAGTGCAAACAGCAGGTTAATTCCTAAGCTCATATTGGACGCAAACACTACCGGCACTTCTTGACTGGCTGCTCTCAAACTTCGATCTTGTTCAGGGGACAGGCCTGTGGTCCCAACAACCCAGGGCGTTTTTGTAACGATAGCCGCATCAGCATTGCCTGGTACTGATTCTGGGAGGGTAAAATCGATCACAACGTCTGCCTCATCAAAACATTGGGAAGTATCGGCCGTTACACTCTTGCCAATTGGATAGCCCACAGCTAGCTGCCCGACATCGTCCCCTTCATACTTACTTCCAGGCCGTACGAGGCCCCCTGAAACTGAAGAGGACGGGTGTGCGAGAATTTCTTTTACAATCATAGTTCCCATCCTACCTGCCACGCCAGCAACTCCTATTGATAGTTCGGACATTGTTCCTATAACTCCCTTTCATCGTGAAAATTGTTGGCTTTTTGTCTTTTTTCGTGTAATTGTTTTCTCCCGTTCTTCACTATTTGCTGCATCTAGTAATTTGTTAAAATTAGGTAATTCGGTTCGATATAACGGTTATAAGGCCCACTTTGATGAAACTGGAAATATTTTGCTTGGGAATCCTTTTTAATGGTAAACGAACGGGATATGAAATTCATAAACTATTTAATACATCCCTTGCCCACATCCGGCAAGCGAGTTTTGGTGCACTGTACCCAGCGCTTAGCCGGTTAGAAATCAAAAATCTTATCGCGGCTGATTTGAGCTCCAGAGATGCCGACCGAACCAGTCTTGGGAAACGAGTGTACCATATCACCGAAGCCGGTCGAGAGAACTTTGTTGCGCAGCTCCAAACAGTATCCGCTTCAGAGTCGGTTAATTCTAGTTTTTTATCAGCGATGTATTTTGCCGATCACCTCTCAAATACGGATATATCTCTTTTAATAGCCGAACGGCTCGCAAATCTTGAAAAAATACAGCGGCGACTTTTAGCACTACCTCTATCTTCCATGACGGATGGCCAAAGGTTTACAATTCGTTATTCGCTAACCGCGGTCCGCGCGAACATCGATTTTCTAAAAGGAGAGGGGAAAGCAATACAAAAATCGATCGCCCGCTCTTAACCGGTACTACCGGGTAAACTGCTGTTTTACGCCATTTATTTTATAGAATGGTCTGTAGTAGGCCCTAAAAATAGCCTTAGGAACCCCACTTACTTACAGCCTTCAACCGCAGCACTACTTATACCTACTGATTTAGAGATCGCTCCACAGTTCTTTTACCTTTGCAAAAAAGCCGCTAGCCTCCGGGCTGGTTTTTGGACTGGTGCTGGCCGCAAATTCCTCCAACAATCGTTTCTGGTTCTTGTTGAGGCTTACGGGGGTCTCCACCGCCGCCTCCACATACAAGTCCCCGCGGGCTGCACTCCGCAAAATAGACATCCCCTTCCCTTTCAGGCGGAATTGTGTGCCGGTTTGGGTGCCAGCCTTTATTGATATTCGAGCCCGCCCACCTCCCAATGTCGGCACGTCGATTTGGCCCCCTAGGGCAGCAACACTCATCTCTAACGGGACCCTGCAATAAATGTTCGCCCCATCTCGCCGGAATATTGGGTGGTCTTCGACTGTTAAGAAAATATATAGGTCCCCTGTCGCCCCATTTCTTGGGCCGGCCTCCCCCTCTCCACTAAGCCGAATACGGGTACCCTCCTCCACACCGGCGGGAATATTTACTGATAGATTCTTTTCTTTCTGCGTCCGACCACTACCACCACACGGTCGGCAAGGTTTGGTTATCACCTCCCCCGCGCCGCGGCACGCTGCACACGTCCGTTCCACGGTAAAGAATCCCTGTTGGGCGCGTACCCGCCCTTGTCCGCCACAGGTGCCGCACACCTGCGGCTTTGACCCCTCTTCAGCTCCAGTTCCCGAGCACAACTCGCAACCCACCGCTGTGGGAACCTTTATTTCGGTCTGTTTCCCGCTGAACGCCTCATCGAGCGAGATTGACATGTTGTATCGAAGATCCGATCCCCTGTTATTTGCTCGAGCCCCCCTCCGCGACCCCGTAATATCCCCAAACATCTGATCGAAAATATCCGAAAACCCAGACGCAAACCCTGACGCCCCTTGTGCCCCCCCTAGGCCGCTCTCGAAAGCTTCGTGTCCAAACTGATCATAGGCGGCCCGTTTTTGGTCATCTTTAAGAACTTCATAGGCTTCATTAACATCTTTAAATGCCTTTTCCGCCGCCGGGTCATCCGGATTGCGGTCAGGATGATATTTCATAGCCATTTTCCGGAATGCTGACTTCAATTCCGCCTCTGTAGCATCCCTCCCAACGCCTAAAAGTTCGTAGTAATCCTGCTTAGCCATATACACCGCCCTTTAAGCAAAAGATGCCTCTAGAGCCAAACCATGCAATTCCTGCAGCACACAGCAGCCAACTTGTTTTATTATCCTGGGCTATGGCGCGCGCCTCCCTCAGGCCGATTTTTTATCGTCTTTATCATCGACTTCCTCGAAATCGGCATCAACAACCTCGGCTTCAGCGTTTGCACTCGCCCCTTCGGGCGCATCGGCCCCAGCCTCGGCTTCCGCCATAGTCTCCTCACTCTCTTGTTGTGCCTTATACATCGCTTCACCCAGCTTCATCGATCCCTGTTGCAGAGCCTCCACTGCCGCCTTAATAGCCGCCCCATCATCGCCCTCCAATGCCGCCTTTAGATCATCAATGAGTTTTTCAATCTCAGAGCGCTCAGATTCTTCAATTTTTTCGCCAAAATCTTTCAGCATGCGCTCTGTGGAATGAACCGCCTGCTCTGCTTGGTTTCTAACTTCCACAAGCTCTCTACGTTCTTTATCCGTTTCCGCGTTTTCCTCAGCATCGTTTATCATTTTTTCGATGTCTTCGTCCGATAAACCACCAGAGGCCTGTATCCTGATTTGTTGCTCTTTTCCAGTGGCTTTATCCTTAGCCGAAACATTAACTATCCCATTTGCATCGATATCAAATGTGACTTCTACTTGAGGAATTCCTCTAGGAGCTGGGGGTATTCCCACCAGATCAAACTGGCCTAAAACCTTATTATCTGCAGCCATTTCCCGTTCTCCCTGGTATACTTTGATAGTAACTGCTGTTTGATTATCATCAGCTGTGGAAAACACCTGGCTCTTCTTCGTGGGAATAGTCGTGTTTCTGTCTATCAATCTCGTAAACACGCCTCCGAGCGTCTCAATCCCGAGAGATAGCGGGGTCACATCAAGAAGAAGCACATCTTTAACGTCCCCCTGCAGCACTCCAGCTTGAATTCCTGCTCCCATAGCGACCACCTCGTCCGGGTTAACACCCCGATGAGGTTCGCGACCAAAAAAGTTTTGCACCGTTTCAATAATTTTAGGCATGCGGGTCATGCCGCCAACCATTATCACCTCATCTATTTCTCCGGCACTTAGCCCTGCGTCCTTCAAAGCCGCTTTACATGGCTCAACCGTTCTCGAAACAAGGTCTTCAACCAAGGCCTCTAGCTTCGCACGCGTCAGCTTAATATTGAGATGTTTAGGTCCGCTTTGGTCCGCCGTGACAAATGGAAGGTTTACTTCTGTTTGCATGGAACTGGAAAGCTCCATTTTTGCCTTTTCGGCCGCCTCTTTAAGGCGCTGCAAGGCTAATTTATCGTCTCGCAGATCAATTGTGTTATCTTTTTTGAACTCGTCTGCCAAATAGTCAATAATTCGGTGATCAAAGTCCTCTCCGCCTAAAAAAGTATCGCCATTTGTAGACTTTACCTCGAACACCCCGTCGCCTATTTCCAAAATTGAGACATCAAAGGTTCCTCCCCCTAAATCGTAAACCGCTATGGTTCCGCTATTCTTCTTATCAAAACCGTAGGCCAGAGCCGCAGCCGTCGGTTCATTGATAATACGAAGGACGTCCAAACCCGCTATTTTGCCAGCATCTTTCGTTGCCTGTCTCTGCGCATCATTAAAATACGCCGGAACCGTGAGGACCGCCTGTTCTACGGCGCTGCCTAAAAACGCTTCCGCATCCTCTTTTAATTTTCGCAACGTAAAAGAGGATATTTGGCTGGGGCTATATTTTTCTCCATTGGACTCAACCCACGCATCGCCGTTTTCACCTGCAACCACTTTGTAAGGCATTAACTCAGAAAATTGTTTTGCATTTTCGTCATCATGTCGCCGCCCTATAAGCCTCTTGATGGCAAAGAGGGTGTTTTCAGGATTAGTGACGGCCTGCCGTTTTGCTGCCTGACCTACTAATCGCTCTCCCTCGTCTGCAAAAGCGACCATCGAAGGGGTGGTTCTGGCGCCCTCCGCATTTTCAATCACCTTTGCATCCTTGCCGTCCATGAAGGAGACACATGAGTTTGTAGTACCAAGATCAATACCTATCACTTTTGACATAAAAACCCCTCTTCGTGGCCAAGACATCGCATTATCCCGGCGTTAGTTAGAAATCAGCAGTAAAGCGGCTTAACTACCTGGCTATATAGTTAGCTTGTCCTGCGCCTGCAAGCACCCAAACCCAGAATAATGCACCCGTACCTATTTTATTTGCTGTTGACGGCGCGAATTTAATGTTTCCTGCTCAATATTAGTACTTATCTCCAGTATTTGAACAAATTATGTAAGGATGCCCAATCACCCCCAATGTTATGCCGTTGTGTCAACGCTATGCGCTTTATCTGAATTTCCGGCCTTCGAAACCCCCACCATAGCCGGCCGAAGAACCCTTTCTTCAATTGCATAACCGGCCTGCAAAACCTGAACAACTATTCCGGGTTCCTCCTCTGTGTCCTCTACCTCAAACATTGCCTGATGGAAATTATAGTCAAATTTTTCCCCTAATGGATCGATGCGTCGGATACTATTATTGTCGAACACCTTTTGAAGTTCCTGTTCCGTCATTTCGACCCCAACCACAAGGTTTTTTATTGCTTCATCCTCTATGGTGCGATCTTTGGGAACCGCCTCTAGAGCTCTGCCAAGGTTATCTGCTACCGACAACAATTCTTTAGCAAACGTCGCAATCCCAAATTTTCGGGTCTGCTCTTTTTCCCGCTCTGCGCGCTTTCTGTAATTCTCGCTATCGGCCACCGCCCTGAGCAGTTGGTCTTTCATCTCCGACAACTGCTTTTCCAATTCCTCCTCGCGACCAAGGCCTTCTCCCGCAGGAGTTTCGACGGCACTCTCGCCTTCAACAACTTCGGTCACTTTATCAACGCTGGCATCCATCTCAGCGTCCGGGGCAACTTCTTCTTTTTGCTCATCACTCATATCAAACTTCAACCCACCCAATCGCTGTTTTCAACAAATTTCGTAACTTGACTTTTATACAAAAATATCCGTTTTCCCAACTATTAATCTAGCAGTTTTCCAACTAATTTTGATGTATAATCCACCACCGGAATAATTCTCGCATAATTCATTCTAACTGGGCCTATAACGCCCAATGCACCAACAACCTGCTTTTGTTTATCATGATATGGCGCTATTATCATCGAGCAGCCTGCATGCTCAAAAAGATGGTTTTCTGAACCTATAAATATTTGAACGCCTTCCGCTTCACGCGTAGCATCCAGCAGGCTTACCACGCTTTCCCTGCGCTCTAAAGCGTCAAATAAAATGCTTATACGCTCAAGCCCTTCAACCGCATTTACCTCTTGCAACAAATTGGATTGCCCTCTGAGAATTAACGAGCCACCCTCCACGCCACCAGCCCAAAGGGCCACACCATCCGCTACAATTTTGTTAGTGAGTGTATCGAGTTCGGTTTTCTGCTGCTTGATTTCATTTAAAATCTTACCTCGCGCCTCATCCATGGTCGAATTCACGAGCCTGGTGTTTATATAATTCGTGGCCTGAACCAGTGCTGACGTTGGCAGCCCAGAAGGTAAGTCAATCACCCTATTTTCAACGACACCTGTGTCGGATACCATCACTACGAGTGCCCGCCTATCTCCAAGGGGAACAAATTCTAATTGCCGTAGTGGCGAATCTGTTTTTGGCGATATCACAAGTCCAGCACACTCACTTAAGCCCGACAGTGCTGCACTGGCATCCTCCAAAATTTCGGCAAAAGAGCGGCCTGCCGACGAGCACTTTCCCTCTAAACTAGCTCGCTCGTCTTTGGTTAAGTCTCCTCCGACTTCCAATAATCCGTCCACAAACATGCGCAACCCGAGGTCCGTCGGAAGTCTGCCGGCAGACGTGTGGGGAGAAAACAACAACCCAGCATCCTCTAGATCAGCCATCACGCTTCTAATTGACGCTGATGAAAGATTAGTGGCCATAAGTTTTGATATTGTTTGCGATCCTATAGGTTCGCCGGAAGCGAGAAATGAGTCGACGATGTGCTGAAACACCGTCCTTGACCTTTCGTCAAGCGTTTTTATTCCATAGCTCTTCATAAAAATA
This sequence comes from uncultured Nisaea sp., assembly GCA_964342575.1. Taxonomy (GTDB): domain Bacteria; phylum Pseudomonadota; class Alphaproteobacteria; order Thalassobaculales; family Thalassobaculaceae. The sequence continues at coordinate 26,291 of CAYFGZ010000001.1, forward strand.
AAATAAAATCCCAACTTGCGAAGGTCAACGTGCTTAACAATAGAAAAGAAATTAAAATTTAATGATACACAACGGAACAAAGTCAGCGTACTAGTATTCTTCAAATAAAAAACGAGTTTTCAAAGAGAGGCTGTTTTTAATGACCTTGCCCTGCATTAGGCCTTCTGGCCGGAAAAACAATGAAGCTAGAACAGTATCGATTGATCTTGGTACCGCTAAACATGCCGAGGGCTCTTGTCTCATTAAGAGCGGAGAAACGCATGTTTTGTGCACAGCAACGGTAGAAGAACGAGTTCCCCCTTTTTTAAGGGGGCGGGGCCTTGGATGGGTGACAGCGGAATACGGTATGCTCCCCCGCTCCACGCATACTCGGACCGACCGGGAAGCTGCTCGGGGCAAACAAAGTGGTCGCACATTGGAAATTCAGCGTCTTATAGGTCGCTCTCTCCGGGCGGTTACAGATGCCGAAGCCTTGGGAGAAAGACAAATCCGAATTGACTGCGATGTTCTGCAAGCAGACGGCGGAACAAGGACCGCCGCCATCACCGGGGGTTATATAGCTTTGCACAAGGCGTTGGATGATTTAGTTGAAAGGAGTGTGCTTCCGTCATTACCTCTTTTGGATCAGGTTGCTGCTATATCCTGTGGCCTTTACCAGGGACAGCCCGTCCTTGATTTAGATTATGCCGAAGATTCCATGGCGCAAGCGGACGCAAATTTTGTTCTGACAGGATCGTCTCAAATAATTGAAATCCAGGCTACCGCAGAAAAAACACCTTTTTCTCAACAGGAATTCGAACAACTCCTTAGGTTAGCTCAGTCCGGTGTTTCTGCTCTAGTAAATCTTCAAAAATCGGCTTTGAGCCTGTAGGCAAAGAGAAATGTCAATTTCGGGTATCGATAAACTTGTTGTGGCCAGCCACAATAAAGGAAAGATAAAGGAAATGATGGAGCTTCTGACCCCCTTGGGCATACAGACCATTTCAGCATACGACGCTGGCATTAATGAACCACTCGAAACCGAGGAGACCTTTGAAGGGAATGCATTATTAAAAGCTCTAAACGCTGCTAACACAGCACAGTTGCCCGCTATTTCTGATGATTCTGGTCTGTTAGTCAAGTCGCTTAATGGAAAACCCGGTGTGTTTTCTGCCCGCTGGGCAGGGCCTCACAGGGACTTTAGCCTGGCAATGCAAAAAATAAACAACCGACTTATGAACGCCGACAGAAAAAAGGGCCAATCAGTCTCTAGAGCAGCCCAGTTCGTTTGTGCGCTAGCTTTAGCCTGGCCAGGGGGTAGAACAAAATGTTTTGTAGGAAAAATAGACGGTCGAATTTGTTGGCCTCCCCGGGGCCAAAATGGGTTTGGTTATGATCCTATTTTCGTGCCAGCGGGCTCCACAAAAACATTTGGACAAATAGATCCCTATTGGAAGCACTCGATTAGTCACCGAGCCAAGGCCTTTAAAATGCTGACTCAGAGTTTATCGGAGCATTAGATGAGCAATACTGAAAGCACTTCCGAGCTTAGTCTCTACGTTCACTGGCCTTTCTGCCTATCTAAATGCCCTTATTGCGATTTTAATAGCCATGTTTCCCAAGAGCTCAGTCATTCCCGTTGGCGTAATGCTTTGATTGTTGAGCTAAAACATTTGTCTGAAAACCTTCAGGATAGGCGGTTGAAAAGTATATTTTTTGGAGGTGGAACGCCATCGTTGATGGAGCCAGAAACGATATCAAAAATCGTTCACGAGGCGAACAGTCTGTGGCAAACCGACAAAAAGCTAGAAATCACTATGGAAGCCAACCCTTCCTCTGTAGAATCTGAGTCGCTAGAATTGTTTCGAGATGCTGGCATTAACCGTTTATCACTTGGTGTGCAGTCTTTTGATGATGAAGCGCTTAGGTTTTTGGGACGAGGCCATACAGCAGAAGATGCTATCGCTGCAATAGAGAAGGCTCATGCTTTGTTCGACAATATCTCTTTCGATCTCATTTACGCCAGACCCCATCAGTCGCTACGACAATGGATGTCAGAACTCGCTAGCGCTATCAGTTTAGCTGGAAATCATCTTTCCGTGTACCAACTCACGATAGAGAGAGGAACTCAGTTCTTTAGGAGGCATAAAAGAGGTGAATTTCAAATTCCAGATAGTGATGAGTCTGGTTTGTTATATGAGGCAACTGTGGAGAAATTGCACTCTGTCGGGCTCCCTGACTATGAAATATCGAATCATGCGCGACCCGGCTCTGAGTGTCTTCACAACCTGCAATATTGGGAGACTGGCGACTACCTCGGTATAGGGGCCGGCGCCCATAGCCGCATTACAACAAAAAATGGACAACGGTTCGCTTTTCGGACACATTCAGCGCCTAACGCCTGGTTGCAAAAAGCTGAGATGCATGGCCATGCTATACGAGAGAAAAAAAGAATCAATGCCTATGAGCAATTGGTTGAAACGCTTATGATGGGGCTTAGATTAACCAAGGGATTGCCCGTTAGTCGACTGGAGTCGATTTCTGGATTGGAGATCGAAGAACTTTTTCCTTCTGAAATCATTGGCATGTTGACAGATCAGGGGCTTTTGGAAATCACTAGTAGTATTGTTAGGGCAACACCCTCTGGGCGTCAGCGCCTCGATGGATTGATAGGGTTTCTCCTAGAAAACACGGACCCCGGTTTTCAGAAAAGCACCCGTTAGTTATCAATTTTTCTTCTATCATGATCATTAAATTCTATTGGAGCCTCATCAATTATCTTAACCCCTTTTTGTTGAACTTCAAGTATTGCAAAGCCACGTTCATTTGAACCATCGGGTAATAACCGAACTATGCCGTCGACCCCCGAATAACCTCTAGAATCTATGATCGCTTCCCCTTTATAATTATCCATTCTTTTCAAAAGGGCTAAAGTGACCCCCAACAGCATCGCATCATACCCCAAGGTGGCTAATCGCGGCGGTTGGTATCCAAAAAACCCCTTAAACTTAGCGTAAAACGGCGTCAATAGTTCTGGTGACGGGGCTACATACCATGAACCCAGTAGGGCCGGCTCTATAGTTAGATCAGACATATCATCCCAAAAAGTCGTGCCCAACAATTTAACACGCGCGGGATCCACATCATAAAAAGCAAGTAAGGGCGCGATTCTTTTAAGTTCCGGGCCGCCCGATGGCAAAAGCACAGAATCAAAAGGCGGATCACCAAGTGTTTCTAGTTCAGAAAGTCGCCTTAGCGCGTTTACTGCTATTTCATCTCTTTGTTTCGATAACTGTTTTTTGTGAGCTCTTAAGTTATCCTGCCGATTTTGATAATCAGAAAAATTACGGACCAAACTCGTTAAATCCTCAATTCCGGGTTCATAGTAACTTTCCCGCACCACTGTACTTTTTGTCCCTAATGCACTTTCGTTCGCTATCTCGACTGCCAAATCTCCAAATTCATTTTTTGGAGCCAGGACGCCTATCCGCTTGTAGCCCCGGCTAGTTGAGAATTGAATTATACGCTTAACCTGTTGGCCCGGCAGAAACCCAAAAATGTATACACCATTTCCCGCTGCGGCTATATCGTTCGAAAAGCTTATTACCTCAACGCCTGCCGCCCGAACTGTAGGCGCAATTGCCTCTGTAGAGGATCCAAAAAGAGGCCCTAAAATCAGCTCAACATTACTTTTTACAGCCAATTTTGCTGCCTCTATTGCTGTTGTTGGATTGCCTCTAGTATCAAAGATAATTAACTCTAGTTGATCATCGGCTGCTTCAAAGAAAGCCAATTGGATAGCATCGAGCAAGGCTCGCCCTACATGAAATCCTTTTTCGGAAAGTGGCAGCAACACCCCTATTCTTGGTTTGGATTCGTGCGTTGGCAATTTCAGCCGTCGTTTTTGGGGCTCGGAGATGCTGAGACTGGATGTAGTAATTACTTCCTGCCCAACCGGTAGCAATTTCTTTGAAAGATCGCCAGTACGACCCACCAAAGATTCTGTCTTCGGTTTGACTGCGTCTGGTTTTGCGGACCCAGAAGATATGATTTCCTTGTTTTTCTTATTTGTTTGGTAACTGGGTATAGGACCACCAACACTCGGCACGACATCGCTGGCGATGCCTCTCCTGGAATTCTCAGGATCTGCTTGGCAACCAACACATATCAGCGTAAAAAGAGTCATCAGAGCAGTTATTCGTCCTCCACGACGATTTTTAGGGAATGCCCTTGAAAACAAAACCAATAAATTTTTCGGCTGGTCGCACAAAACTGATCTCCCCAAAAGTCCCGATAAAATGGAATGCATATCTATGCTAGTGTCATACTTAAACGGCTCATAATGGCAAAATTATGACAATTACACTATTAAGCACTGGTTTGACATTGGTTGCTACCCCTATTGGCAATATGCTAGACATTTCAAAACGAGCCATGTCTGCTTTGGCTGAAGCAGACGAGGTTCTGTGCGAAGATTCACGTGTCTCAAGAAAGTTGCTATCCAGATACGGAATAAAAACCAAGCTTCGCACTTATCACGAACACAATGCCTCAAAGGTTCGGCCAAAAATATTAGAAAAACTAAAATCTGGCGCCAAAATCGTATTGATAAGTGACGCCGGAACTCCAACCATCTCGGACCCCGGATACAAGTTAATACGAGCCTGCATAGATTCTGATATCAGAGTTTCTACGATTCCTGGCCCTACCGCCGTAATCGCAGCATTATCGATATCAGGGCTGCCAACTAATAAGTTCTACTTTGGCGGGTTCCTACCCACCAAAACGAATGCCAGAAAAAAAATACTTAATACCTGCCAGCAGTTAGATGCCACGATGGTTTTTTACGAGTCTCCATCTCGGTTAGCGGCTTGTCTAGAGGACGCTACTGTTTATTTTGGCGAACGGTCAGCTGCTGTTGCCAGAGAATTGACTAAATTACATGAGGAGGTTAGGAGAGGCACCGTAGCTGAACTTTCTAAATTTTATAGTAGTTCCACCCCGCCTAAAGGCGAAGCGGTTTTATTGATAGGTCCCCCAGACTCAAAAGCAGTTTGGAACGAGTCTGCCGTGGAACGAGCCCTTAGTGAGGCTTTAATGAGCAACACGCTACGCGATGCTGTTCAACTTGTGGCCGCTGCGTCGGGTGTATCTAAATCTATTATCTATGATTTAGCCCTGGAGCTTAACAAACCAAAAAGCTAACCTAAACTTCTCGAAAACGCGCCGAGATTGCCGTAAGCTAAAGTTAGAAGGGGAGTTTCATATGAAAACAAAGTATCAAACCTTTGCTAAACTAGCTATGATCTGCTTTGGAAGCGGGATCGTCTTGTGTATACAACAGTCCTGTTCTCCAGTTTCTCCTGTTGGTTTGGCCGTAGGCGCCGGTGCAACAGTTATCCACGCTAGTCAATCGGAAAAAGGCCTTAAAAAGTCGGCAGAAGATTTACGTACACGTGCAGAAGTGCTCCACTATTTATTCCAAAAAAACGTAACCCTTTTTAGCTCTGTTAATGTGTCTGTCGAGAATGCTCGTGTACTCTTAACAGGCGCAGTTAATCGGCCAATGGACCGAATCAACGCCACCAAATTAGCGTGGAAAGCGACTGGGGTTCGGGAAGTAATTAACGAACTTCAAGTCCAGAACACGTCTAGCATCGCCAATAGCGCAAAAGACTTGTTGATAAACAAGGCCCTTCAAACTCAACTCCTATTAGACAAAAATATCAAATTTATCAACTACAGTGTAGATACCGTAAATGGCATAGTATATCTGTTTGGCATTGCCGAAAATCAGGAAGAACTAGACCGGGTGATAGATCTTGCTCGAAATACAAACTATGTAGAGGACGTGGTAAATTATGTCACCCTGGAATGATTAAAAGTCCCATGAGTCCTAGGTGCTTGCAATAGACCAAGGGAGAAAGCCTCTCGGCATTAGGTTTTTCATTTTGTAGACGAGGATCGATCGTATGATTCAAAAGCCGCTCCAACTGTGTCCGACGAAAAGTAACAAAACAAGGAAATATACAACATGAGCCTCAACGTTGCGTTTCAAATGGATCCGATCCAGTCGATTGATATAAATGGGGACAGCAGTTTTGCGCTCGCGCTGGAAGCTCAAGCTCGAAATTATGCATTGTTTCACTATTTACCAGAATCTCTTTCGCTTAAGCGCGAGAAGCCTATAGCAAAAGTAAATTCCTTCTCGGTTCAACGGGTCCGCGACAACCATTTCTTTCTGGGAGATAAAGTGACAGCTGACCTGGCGACAGACTTCGATGTGGTTCTTATGCGCCAAGACCCGCCTTTCGACATGTCCTACATTACAGCCACCCACATCCTCGAACACGCTCAACCAGCCACATTGATTGTAAACAACCCTGAAAACGTCCGAAACGCTCCAGAGAAATTGTTTGTGACTCATTTTAAGAGTGTTATGCCTCCTACACTAATAACTTCTGACGAATCTGAAATTTTTTCCTTCCGAAAAGAATTTAAAGATATTATTGTCAAACCTTTATTTGGAAATGGTGGAGCAGGTGTTTTCCACATCAAACCAAACGATGAGAATCTTAGTTCTCTGATAGAACTTTATAAAACGTTTTACCGTGAACCCTTAATAGTTCAACAATATCTGCCGGCTGTGCGGAGGGGTGACAAGCGAATAATTTTGGTTGATGGAAATCCTGTAGGTGCGATCAATAGAGTGCCGGCGGATGGCGAAGCTCGCTCAAACATGCACGTTGGGGGAACTCCCACGAAGTGCGACCTAACCAATCGAGACAGAGAAATATGCGAACAAATAGGGCCTAGTTTGCGGGAACGTGGTCTGCTTTTTGTTGGCATTGATGTGATTGGTGATTACTTAACAGAGATAAACGTAACTTCACCCACCGGCATACAGGAATTAGATCGGTTTAATGACACAAACGTTGCGGGCTTAATATGGGATGCCATCGAGAAAAAGTTATAGACTAAGGCCGGCTTTTTAGAGGCTTAACCATCTGTCCCAGTCTCCTCCCACCTAAAATATGAATATGCAGATGGGGAACCTCTTGCATACCGTGTTCACCGGTATTTGCTATTGATCGAAAGCCGTCGGTAGAAATATTTTTTATTCTTGCTACCTCTCCAACGGCCTTTATAAGGGCCGATTGCTCCTCTTGAGTGGCTCGCTCTGAAAAATCCATCATGGATACATACGGTTCCTTTGGGATTATCAATACGTGCACCGGGGCCTGCGGATTTATATCCTCAAACGCTAACACATGATCGTTTTCATAGACGGTTTTATTTGGTATCTCGCCCCGAAGAATTTTAGCAAAGATATTATTGAGATCGTAGGTCATGCGATTACTTTCAAAAATTACGTCGTAATGCGATTTAATTTTTCATCCAACCCAGAGGTTCCTCTTCGGTCTTTCAGCTCTTTCCAAACACTCTGAGGATCAATATCGGCGTCGGCCCATAGTACCAGAAGATGATATAGGAGATCTGCACTCTCTGAGATGAGATTCTGTTTCGAATTGCCTAAGGCGCTGACCACCGTCTCTACCGCTTCTTCACCCACTTTTCGCGCTATAAAAGGGGTGCCTGCAGCAAACAACTTGGCCGTATATGAGGTCTCTACATTTGCATTCCGTCGCTCATTAATTAACTCGTAAAGTTGATTCAATTCCTTTGCCATTTAAACCCCCTTTATACTATCTTCCAGTAAATCACAGTCTAACCGATAATCCTCTAGAGGCCATGTTTTCCTTCGCTTCTGCAACACTAAATTCCCCAAAATGAAACACGGATGCAGCTAAAACAGCGGAAGCCCCACCATTTAAAACCCCTTCCGCAAAGTGCTCAAGCTTCCCAACTCCTCCCGAGGCTATAACAGGGACTGAGACTGCCGAAGTAATCGCCTTAGTGAGCGATATATCAAAGCCTTCCCTGGTTCCGTCTCGGTCCATAGAGGTTAATAGAATTTCACCCGCTCCATATTCGACCATCCGTTCTGCCCACCCGATAGCGTCTATGCCTGTGGGATTCCGGCCCCCATGTGTAAAAACCTCCAGTTTTTTTCCCGACACTCTTTTTGCATCGATGGCAACTACGATACATTGGGATCCAAATTTCCCAGCCGCCTCCTTAACGAATTCCGGCCTGTTCACAGCCGCCGTATTTATTGACACTTTGTCGGCACCTGCCAACAATAATCTACGGATGTCTTCTTCCTTTCTAATTCCTCCTCCCACGGTAAGTGGCATAAAGCATTGCTCTGCTGTTCCGGCTACTATATCCAATAAAGTGTCTCTATTATCACTACTGGCAGTGATATCCAAAAAAGCAAGCTCGTCCGCGCCCTGGGAATCATAAAATCTAGCCTGTTCCACCGGGTCACCTGCGTCGATCAGGTCGACAAAGTTCACCCCCTTCACTACCCGTCCCCCCTTAACATCTAGGCACGGTATAACTCGAACCGCTAACATTTATCTCCCCCTTACTTTAGAATATTTAATCCCTCTTCCAGATTTAATGTTCCGTCATATAAAGCTCGCCCGCACACAACTCCTATTATATTAGGCGTTGCCTTTTTTCTTAGGGCTCTAAGATCATGGATCGACGACACCCCGCCCGAGGCTATAATTGGTATTGCCGTTGATCTAGCCATTTCTATTGTTGCCTCTATATTGAGACCACTAAGGGCTCCGTCGCGATCAATGTCAGTATAAATTATGGCGGCAACACCGCAATCTTCAAATCTCTTTGCTAATTCCTCGCAACGAATATCTGAGTCCTCAACCCAACCCTCCGTTGATACCATTCCTTTTCTAGCGTCCACACCAACTGCTATTTGACCCGGAAATAAATAGCAGCTTTCCCTGACAAGATCGGGGTTTTTCAGCGCGGCCGTCCCTAGTATTATTCTCGACACTCCGCGGCCTATCCAGCGTTCGATGCTATTAATATCCCGAATTCCTCCACCTAGTTGAACCGACACATCTACGCGGCCTAAAATTGAACTTATAGCTTCCTCGTTTATGGAGGCGCCCGCCAAGGCACCGTCTAAATCCACTACGTGGAGCCATTGGCAACCCGACTCAGCAAACATTGTGGCTTGGTTTGCTGGTGACGTATTAAATAAGGTCGCTTCGTCTATATTGCCTTTGAGCAACCTCACACAATTCCCGTCTTTTAAGTCTATAGCAGGAAATAAAATCATATTTTACCGACCCCCACCGTCGCCTTTTTAGCTTAGCTTTTTAAAGTAAAAACATCCTTTTACGTATTTCCGGTCTACACGGGCATAATGCGGGTGTTCCCCAAATCGTACGTAACCCAGCCTTTCAAACAATCGAATTGCAGCTATTTGCGTCTCTCTTACATCAAGGTTCAAAACATCGAAATCGGTTTCCCTTGCTCGATTTTCAGCGGAGCGTATCAATTCCGCTGATAGTCCATGGCCCCTTGCCCAAGGCGCTACAAAATGCGTCGTTAAGTTACATGCGAAGCTTTGGGCTTCGTTATTTCGAGCTGGTCGAAGTATTTGGCACGATCCTGCAACAGCTCCATCCAACCTGCCAACAAACAGATCCCGCTCCGGAATCAGCAAGACCCCTCTCCAATAAGCCTCCAAGACATCCCTTGGCGGGGGAGCTAACCAACCGAACCCACCCCCATCGTTGATGGCCATTTCTGCGGCATCGCAAAGATCATTTAAATCAGCGGAACCTAAACTATCAATCAATTCAACTTGGGTCGTAGGTGGAGGATTCTTTTTATCGGTTTGGGTCATTTCGGATCCCTTAAGGTCGCCATTTTAGAAAATTTTCTAGCATCTGGAGTCCTGCCGCCTGACTTTTTTCTGGGTGAAACTGGGTGCCCAAAACGTTGTCGCGACCTACCATCGCCGTTATTGGCCCACCATATTCGGTTGTCGCCATTATTTCGTTATTATTATCCAGCTGCATGTGGAAGCTATGCGCAAAATAAAAATAAAGATCTTCGCTTATTCCATCCAGAACAGGATGCCCTCTCCGCTTTATTTTTAGCTGATTCCACCCCATGTGAGGCACTTTGAGGTTATTATGGGCATCCTCGTTCTGCAAGAAATCTATTTTACATACCGAAGCCGAGAACCAGTCTAACCCTCTTGTCTGAGTTAGTTCGTGCCCCATTGATGCCGTCAATTGCATGCCTACGCAAATTCCTAAAAAAGGTCTTCCCCGAACAACTATATGCTCTTGCAAAGAATCAATCATTCCAGGCAAGGCCGACAAGCCTTTCTTACAATCTGGAAACGTGCCAACACCTGGTAAAACCACATAATCTGACTTTGCTACCGCTTCTGGGCAGCTACTCGTAGATACCTTAGTTTTTCCATCCGCGACTTTTTGAAACGCTTTAGCGGCGGACCGCAAATTTCCCGATCCATAATCTATAATTATTAAGCTCATTTGGATCAGCCCTTTTTATCGCTCCCGCCCAAAGAACCTTTGGTAGAAGGTATCATCCCATAAGCACGATTATCAATAGTTGCTGCTTGCCGCAATGCTCTACCAAGCGCTTTGTAGCATGATTCAATTATGTGATGCGTGTTTTCTCCATACAAATTCCGAATGTGAATAGTCATACCCGCAGCTTGAGAAAAAGCCTGAAACCATTCTCGGAATAGCTCCGTGTCCATTTCACCTAATCTAGAATTCGGCAGAGACACCTGCCAAACAAGATGCGGTCGCCCCGAAACATCCACAGTTGCGCTGCTCAATGTTTCATCCATAGGAATTTGTGCATGACCAAACCTAGTTATTCCCTGGCGAGTTCCCAACGCCTTGTAAACGGCCTCACCTATTATGTATCCGGTATCTTCCGTGGTGTGATGAAAGTCGATATGCAGATCGCCAACGGCTTTAAGCGAAATGTCAATTAATGAGTGACGCGACAACTGCTCAAGCATGTGGTCCAGAAATCCAATTCCAGTAGAAATATCATAAGATCCTGTGCCGTCTAGATTTACTGTCGCTTGTATTTGTGTTTCAGTTGTAATTCTTTCCACATTTGCGATGCGTTGGTCCACCATTTGCTGTCTCCACATACTAGGAACGCGGTTTTTTATCAGGAAGTAGGGCTGCTGACCAGTCCAACCAAGAATTCGTTTTACAAAGTTCCATCTTGACCTCTCAATAACAGATCATTATCAGCGATAGAGAAAGGGGTTTTCTGCGCTATGAACACCGATAATATTAAATGGCATGGTACGACTATTCTTTCGGTTCGAAAGGGCGGAAAGGTTGTAGTTGCAGGGGATGGTCAAGTGACTTTTGGCAACACTGTAATAAAAAGTAAGGCCAATAAGGTCCGGCGATTAGCTGATGGAAACGTTTTAGCTGGATTTGCCGGGGCTACAGCCGATGCTTTTACTTTGTTTGAGCGTCTGGAGTCAAAATTGGATCAGCATCCTCAGCAATTAGTAAGAGCATGTGTTGAACTCGCTAAGGACTGGAGAACAGATCGTTATCTGAGGCGCTTGGAGGCGATGATGGCAGTAGCGGATTCAGATCATTCGCTTATCTTATCCGGCAATGGAGATGTTCTGGAACCGGAAGATGGCCTAATTGGAATAGGTTCTGGTGGTTCTTTTGCTCTGTCAGCAGCGCGCGCGCTTTTGCATGAAAAAGATGTAAACGCTGAACAAATTGCTCTACGCTCTATGCAGATAGCAGCCGATATCTGCATTTACACAAATACTAATGTAACTATGGAATCAATATGAATATTGGGGTCGAACTTATGACTACTTTCAGTCCACGAGAAATCGTATCAGAACTTGATCGTTTTATTGTGGGGCAAACCGCAGCAAAAAGAGCCGTTGCAATCGCTTTGCGAAATCGTTGGAGGCGACAGCAACTTGAAGACGCTATCCGCGAAGAGGTTCAGCCAAAAAATATTTTGATGATAGGGCCTACTGGTGTCGGAAAAACTGAAATTGCTCGTCGATTAGCCCGCTTAGCAGACGCGCCCTTCATTAAAGTCGAGGCAACAAAATTTACCGAAGTTGGATATGTTGGAAGAGATGTCGAGCAAATCATAAGAGACCTCCTGGAAAGCGCAATTGACTCCACTAGAGAAAAGATGCGCAAAGAAGTCAAAGCAGCAGCCGAACTAGCCGCCGAAAATAGGGTTCTTGACGCCATTGCCGGCCAGGACGCTAGAGAAGAAACTCGACAGAAATTCCGGCAGAAACTCAGGGCCGGTGAACTAGATGACAAACAAATAGAAATTGATGTCGCAGATCCTAGCGGTGGCCTACCCACTTTTGACATTCCCGGTATGCCCGGCTCACAAATGGGTATGATAAACTTAAATGATATGCTTGGAAAAGCTCTCGGCGACAGGACAAAAAAGAGAAATATTACTGTTTCTGAATCTTATTTAGTTTTATTAGACGAAGAAGCCGACAAACTTCTAGATGAAGATCGAGTAATTCGCCAAGCTATCGATTCCGTTGAACAAAATGGGATTGTTTTTTTGGATGAAATCGACAAAATATGCGCGAGGGCCGAACGACAAAACATCGATGTCTCACGGGAGGGCGTACAGAGAGATCTGCTTCCTTTGATAGAGGGCACTACCGTCGTCACTAAACACGGTTCTGTAAGAACCGATTTTATATTGTTTATTGCATCTGGCGCTTTTCATCTTAGCAAGCCCTCTGATCTATTGCCAGAATTGCAAGGTCGGCTGCCAAATCGGGTTGAACTGCAGCCGTTGACTCGGGATGATTTCAGGCGGATATTAACAGAGCCCGAACATAGTCTTATAAAGCAATACACTGCTCTTTTAAAAACAGAAAATGTTGTGTTAAACTTCAAGGAAAATGCTATAGATGCTTTAGCGGATCTTACGGTAGAAGTTAACAGATCGGTGGAAAATATAGGAGCTCGGCGGTTACATACCATAATGGAAAAACTTTTGGACGAAATCAGTTTTTCAGCTTCTGATGAAAGTGGAAAAACAATTTCTATTGATGAAGATTATGTCGAGAAATACGTAGGCGATTTAGCAAAAGATGAGGATTTAAATAAGTTCATTCTTTGAGGTGTGCTCCTACCATCGCCTGCACTTTCTTTATCAGTATTGGGGGGCGTTATAGTGCAAAGGATCTCTTAATTCAGCTAAAAGTGCGTCGAGCTGAGAATCGTCCAGTTCCACTATTTTTTGAGAAAGTCTATTTGCAAACTCTGTGGCTTTTGGGCTGAGGCCACGGGTGTCTAATTTAACCCGGGTGTTCGATAACTGGGCAAGTTTCTCTAGAGCCTCTGCATCATCCCAAATTAAACCAAAATATGCTTTTATTTGGCGCATCAAACCGACAGATGGTACGCCCCGCTTACCCGTTTCCAGCGCAGATAGATATGCTGCAGAAACGCCTAGTGCCTCAGCCATAGACACCATTGTTACCTGTTTTTGTTTTCGCAACTCTCGCAACTTTTTTCCAAATAGCGTCACTTTTTACCCCTTTTTTTTAAAAGCACATAAAAAGCCCCGTCACCTCCGTGTTCAGGCCGAGCCGGGGCAAATGCCAAAACTTGGCCGCTCATAGGCGATTCCGATAACCAAACGGGCACTTTTTGCCGAAGGACTCCTATTGCAGGTTTACCATAGTCGCTGAGGCCTTTTCTTGATCTATGCCCTTTTCCAGTTATCACTAGCAAAACACGGCGTTCATTCTGATATGCTTCCTTCAAGAACGCGTCAAGTGTTTCTCGGGCTTTAAGCTGGGACATTCCATGTAAGTCCAATCTTTCATGGATACTCACTTTTCCTCTCTGCAAACTCACCGCTGTAGCCCTATCCAGACCCGGAGCCCTACCCGACGGAAAATGACTTAAAGGTATTGGAGTCGTAGCACGTACCTTATCCGGATAGCGATGGGCCGTTTCACGGCGACCACGTTTAACAGGGGTGTCCATTAATTGCCCGTCACCTTGTATGCCCACTGCTGTACTGCTCGAGTCTTGCTTGAGCGGCTGAACATCATCGAGCACACTTTCGAACAATTTTTTGTCAGCCGGCGTTATTGAACGATCGTTCCTCTTTGCCATATTAATAAAGCTCTTACCCGTTAAACCGTTTAACTTTTATATTTTAAGTCATGGGGCGTCCACTGTTTTGGGCAAAAACATGTATAGTTCGCCCAATGCCCTCATCGGCCCCGCCAACTTTTCCGCTGCTGCTCCGGGTCCCCAAAAAACATCGCCTCGGATTGGCCCCTTTATAGCGCCACCAGTGTCTTGAGCCACCATAAGCCTTTGCAAGGGTTCATCTTTTTCATCCTTATAATCAGCAACCACCCACACAGGCGCCCCTAGCGGAACAAAGGTTCTATCGATGGCCAAAGACCTTCCTGGCGTTAGCGAAACTCCTTGGGCGCCTAATGGTCCCGGGCCCAAGTTTCTCTTAAAGAATATGTAGGACGGATTCAGGTTCATAATGCTAGTTTTTCGACTGGGATTGGAGATCAGCCATTTCCTTATAGATTGCAGGGAAATGTCTTTCTCAGCTATTTCGCCCGTTTTTATTAAATGCCTACCAATAGGGTAGTAATGGTGCCCATTTTTTCCTGCATAACCAATTCGGTAGGTAGTACCGTCGGGGAGCAAGGCTTGACCTGATCCTTGTACGTGTAGAAAAAAAGCGTCTATATCGCTAGTCAGCCACAGGATTGGTTTAAGATCTCCAGACAGCGCGCCATTTTCTATTTGTTGTCTAGTGTAATAAGGTTTGAGGCGTCCATTTATTACACGCCCAATAATGGTCCGGTCTTTATGCAGGTCTCCCCAATCAGCTAATTTCGCCTCAATAAGTTCCGACGGCTTTGGGAAGAGTGGCGCGTTATATGTCCTGGACTTCTCTAAAGACCCCCGTAAAAGGGGTTCGAAATAACCGGTAAACAGACCGCTTTTATTGCTTTTTGTTCCCAATTGAAAAACATTGAAGTTTGACTTTAGATACTTTCGGAAAGACTTTTCTCTCACTTGGCCTTGCGGCAAACGCCGACACACCTCCTTCCAATCCCGCCACAAGCCCGCTCTACCCGATAATCTGAGTTGGGTGTTATATTTACTGCGTAAAATTGCACCACACGATTTTCTCAAAGCCGGTAGTGCTTTTAAAACATTATCTTCCTCCCACCCCGGCAGGGTCGTTATCGGCGTCGATATCAAAACTACCTCCGCAGGAGTGTCTGTCGGTTTTTTTACTTGTGAGCATCCACAGAAAATCAATACCGAAATAGCGGCTACCAGTCGGGGGATGGAGGTGGGTTTCAATATTCGGCTGTTAATTGGTTTCCTGGGGAGTGTCTGTGCGTACAAGAAGCCAGTTGGGGTTTGATGATTTGATCTCCCGATTAAAGGTCCAAAGGTCCGTGAGGGTTTCAATAACATCGGGATTACCCTCCACTTCGTTTCCTTCTGCGTCTCTAACTACCTTTATCTGGTCGCTAACGAACTCGACTGTTATATTAGCCGCAGCGCCATTTATTTGAACATCATTTATTTGCGCGGATTTAATCGACACAATATTAGTCTCTAAAGATAAATTGGCCTGCTTTCGTTGGCGAATAGCCTGCTCAAACCGAGAAAACAAACTGTCACCAAGTAACCCCTCGAGCTTCGCTGTGTCCCCTGATGAATAAGCTGACACGATCCAGGAAAAGGCCTCTTTTGACCCCGCGATAAACTCTTGATCATTAAAAGTAGGGTCGCTTTGCTTCAATTTTGTTAGACCGTCTACCTCGCTTGCCGCGTCCGCTGGTTGTGACGTCGTGTCTGGAAGCGAAACAACGTTATCATTATCTGGATTCGAGGTTTTTGGTTTTGTGGGGTTGTTGCCTTGGGGCTTCTGGTGTCCGGTTTTGCGACCCAATGTTCTTCGTAGTTGAAACACTAGATATCCAGCGAGCATTGCAAACACTATTATATCAAAAAACGCGAATCCATCATTCATCATGCGTCTCAGGCCCCTATAGTTTTAGAATATCGGAACCAGCCTTTCCGTATTTTATAGTCAGTACGTTATAATTAGACCGTAATCTCGTTCTAGAAAACTTCTATTTAGCATAAAAACCAAATATAATATTAAATGTTACCTATTTTTCTAGTATTTACTTGATTAAACTTAGGCGCTTAATGTCCAAAGAGCAACCACTGGAATGCGTATAATACCGATACTTTTTCTAGCTATTATCGTTTCCGAAATATATCTCTTCGTAGAAATCGGCGGTATACTGGGAATAACAGTTACTATTTTCCTAATCCTTTCGACAGCTATAGCTGCTGTAATATTGTTCCGGCTTCAAGGTTTTCGGGTCTTAACGGAGACCCAATTGGCCTTGTCAACAGGCACGTTCCCTGTTACGCCGATAGTACATGGATTTGGAATATTAATAGCTGGGGCACTTCTTATAATACCCGGATTTTTTACCGATTTTATCGGTATTATCTTTTTTGTTCCCAGCTTGCGAGCTGTACTTACAAGAGTTATTCTCAGGAAGGTAATGAGAATTGGTGCTTTTAATGTCACCGCTACGGCTAATTCGCCTAGCGAGGCAGGGCCGATTATAGATGGGGAATACAGTGTTAAGACCAGCTGTGAACACTCGGAGGCTGCAACTTCGCTTGCCAAGGATAGTGACCCGGACACTTCAGAAAACAGGTGACTCGTGTTATTAACTCGCCATGGGGAATCCATCTTTAATCGTATTTTTAAAAGTACTAGAGTAGACCCGGGTATTATTGATCCCCCCCTGACTGAGCTTGGTTTCAGGCAATTGCGGGAAACAGCTAAAATTTTAGCCCAGCATAACCTTACAAGAATTATTTGTAGCCCGTACCGTCGAGCTCTTCAAAGCGCTTGCACTCTTAATCAAACCCTAAATGTCCCTATTTCTGTTACGCCACTGGTTCGTGAACAATTCGGGTTTTCTTGCGACATAGGGACATCCGGAGAGATTCTTTCGGAGGAGTGGCCAAGAATAAACTTTTCCAACCTGCGTCCTCGTTGGTGGCCAGAAAACAAGGAATCCTTCGAAGATGTAGTAACCCGAGCCAACTCGTTTTTCGACGAAGTAAACGCTGACCCTCTCTTCGATTCTACGTTAGTGGTCACTCATTGGGGCTTCATCCGGGCCATGACGGGTTTATCTGTAACCAATGCAACCACTGTCAAAATTACACACTCAGGCGCTAGCAGTGTTGTACACGGGGATGCTCTATGCTAGGTGATATCCGAAATAACCTAATCAACCATGTTTCTCAAGGACAGCGTCATGGATAGTTCAACTTCAAATTCAGAAACCAGTGACGCTACGGTAACCGGGCCTGGGGTTCAGGTAAACGCTCAATATATCAAAGATCTATCGTTCGAGAATCCCAATACCCCT
The DNA here is from genome assembly GCA_964342575.1 of uncultured Nisaea sp. GTDB lineage: Bacteria > Pseudomonadota > Alphaproteobacteria > Thalassobaculales > Thalassobaculaceae. The sequence goes on from CAYFGZ010000001.1 coordinate 43,707, forward strand.
GGAACCATTACGGTGGAAGAAGAGCCTAATATAGAGGTAAATATCGATGTAAAAGGATCAAAGCTAGATGATGCCGTATACGAAGTCGTGCTTACACTGTCTGCCATAGGACAAAGCGCGGATACAAAATTATTTATTGCAGAGCTTAGTTATGCTGGAATTTTTGCTCTCTCCAACATAAAGGAGGAGGATGTTCAACCAACTTTGTTGATTAGTTGCCCCACTCTCCTTTTTCCATTTGCTAGAAATATAATAGCAGACGTTACTAGAGATGGAGGTTTTCCACCTCTGCTGATGCAACCCGTGGATTTTCATCAACTATACGTTCAATCTCAACAAAAGACTTGAGTTATCTAACGCTGGTCTATTTCTTCCAAAGTGGATTGGTGAGTTGGCCAATCAGGCGTAGGTGTTGTCTTTTCTCGATATCGGTAGGAGCGAATCTCCGCTTCGATCGATTGCCTTTAGGGTGACTGGGGCCAGTTTTTTCCAGCTTAACATTTTCTAAGGTGAAACCAGGTTGTCGCCCGCCTATTAACTCTAGATAAACACCTGCTAAAAGATCTACATCTACCAGCGCTCCGTGGAGGTTTCGGTGAGAGTTATCTATATCAAATCGTCGACACAAAGCATTCAGGCTTGCTTGTGCCCCTGGATACTTTTGCCGAGCAAGCTGAAGTGTATCGACAACTCTTTCCATTGGAACCGTTGGTAATTTCAGCCGGGATAATTCCATGTTAATAAAGCCTATATCGAAGGGCGCATTGTGAATTATCAAGACGTCTGCTGCCAAGAAATCTAAAAATTCTGGCACGATATCAGCAAAAACTGGAAACTCCTTCAAAAATTCGCTGGATAAGCCATGAACCTCAAAAGCGGCCCCATCGACATCTCGTTCTGGATTTACATAGGTTTGATATCGTCTTCCTGTTGGCAAATGATTAATAAGTTCCAGTGCCCCTATCTCTATTATCCGGTGCCCCGTTTTTGGATCAAGTCCCGTGGTTTCTGTATCCAGTATAACTTCACGCAAATACATCTCCCTAAATAGTTCTTTGCCAATATCATATTGGCTTAAGTATAACCTTTATAAATCGTTGTAGTAGCCTATACGTAAATGCTTTCCCAAGTCCTGTGGGGACAACAAATGTTGCCCTTCGGCGTTTTTCCACATCTGGCAATTGTCGGTCTCGAATGTTCTCCAGTTTTTCCGTTGTCATGCCAGGCCGTGCTAATGCCCTCCGCTCTTGGAGAAATTTAGGTGCTGTGACGACCATAATAGAATTACAGTAGTTTCCCCCTCCTGTCTCATATAACAACGGCACATCTAACACAACCAACCGAGTATGGCGCCGACGATGTAATTTCAGAAAATCTTCCCGACTTTCGGCAACCAACGGATGCACCATACGCTCAAGTCTAGATAGGTTTGTGGGGTTTCCTAACGTTAATTTCCCTAAAATAATCCTGTCGACAGCACCAGACACTATGGCCTCTGGAAACACGGTGTTGATAATTGGTACCGCCCTTCCGCCTTTTCTAAATAGGCTATGGACACAGTTGTCAGCATCGTGAACTGGTAATTTCATGCTTTGGAGCATCTTGGCTACAGTGCTTTTTCCCATAGCAATTGATCCTGTTATTCCAAGAACCTGCATGAGATCATTTTCCGTGTTGTTAATAACTAGAGTAGAACGACTTAATGGTTTTTGGATATCTGCATTTGGTTTCTATTTGTTTAATATAGGCGAGGTTTTTAAACTATCATCAACGAGAAAAACACAGCCTTATAACCTGTAAGGAAGTATTATCAACTAATGTACTATACCTTTTCAACTATTGTTATCCCCGTTTTCCACTATAACATAGAGGCGTGGAACCAGGCTTATTTTAACTTATTAACTAAGTTTCCCCCCTTTTCCACGCCCCAATATATTAATAAACAGATTGTGAATAAATTGTGTGTAATAATTAATCCACGTTCCTAACGGTTCTACTACAATCACTATTTTATTACATAAAGTATATTAGGATAGTTATTTATGACCACTGAACACTTATTAATGAATACGTTACATGGCAAACCAACTACCCGGGCCCCTTTTTGGTTTATGAGACAAGCTGGCAGATATTTACCAGAATACCGACAACTCCGAAGCCAATCTAACGGGTTCTTGAATTTATGTCTAAATCCGAAAACTGCAAGCGCTATTACCTTACAACCCATACATCGTTTTAACATGGACGCAGCAATATTATTTTCAGATATTCTTATTGTACCCTTTGGTTTAGGTATGGAAATCGATTTTGTAGAAGGTCGAGGTCCGGTGCTTGACGCATTAAAAGACAGTAAAAGTCTAAGTAAACTGACTCAAAAAAACAATTGGTCCAGGATACAAGCCACATATGAAACAGTTTCTAAAGCCAGAGAATCCTTGCGACCGGATAAAGCCTTAATAGGCTTTGCCGGTGCGCCGTGGACTGTTGCTACTTATATGATAGAGGGCGGCACGAGCAGGGATCACAGTAAAGCTAAAGAATGGGCTTATGCGCAGCCAAACAACTTCAAAACTCTTATAGAGATTTTAGTGGAATCGACGATCGAACACTTATCCAAGCAAATCGATGCTGGAGCGGATGTTGTTATGTTGTTTGATTCATGGGCGGGAGCCCTAGCCCCCGGCCAGTTTGACAAATGGGTTATATCGCCAACAAAAGAGATATGCCGACGGGTACGGAACATACACCCTAAAATAAAAATAATAGGGTTTCCTCGTGGAGCTGGGGCGGGATATATCAAATACTCAAAAGAAACCGAAATAGATGCCGTAGGGCTGGACACAAGCGTTTCGCCAATCTGGGCTGCGGCAGAGTTGGAGGCACCACTTGTAATACAGGGGAACTTAGACCCCGTATTATTGGTAGCTGGGGGAAAAGGTTTGCAAGCAGCAACGTTGAAGATATTGGATGCTTTCGATCGACGACCATTTATTTTTAACTTGGGGCACGGAATTTTACCATCGACACCACCAGAGCATGTAGCGGAATTATCCGAGTTTCTGGGGGCTTATAGAAAGGGTGGTTAACTGGAGAATGGAGTATTTTGATCTAATAAAAGCTCTTCACATAATCAGCATTATAGCGTGGATGGCGGGGCTTCTATATTTGCCGCGGATATTTGTTTATCATGCGTCAGTAGAGGAGGGGTCAAGTCTGGACCAGACGTTTAAAATTATGGAACGACGTTTGGCGATTTGGATAATGAATCCGGCTATGATATTGAGCTTCAGTTTCGGACTGTGGATGTTGTTTTTGTCGCCGGAGCTGCTGGAGCAGGGGTGGATGCAGGGAAAAATATTATTGCTAGTGGTATTGACGGGATACCACGGCGCCTTGTCCAGATGGAGGAGGTTTTTTGCGCATAACCAGAACACACTAACACCGCGGTTCTATAGGGTTATAAATGAAGTTCCTACAATATTGATGATTGGAATAGTATTGCTGGCTGTTATTAAACCATAGGATTAGGGACAGTTATATTTGACTTTTCCAATTGAATTCGGTACATGGTTGTTCCAGCGAGTTCCTTCCTAGCGAGATAGGCCGCTTGTTTCAAGAGCTGGAGTGGCACGCATATAGGCTCGCGGATCCAGCCTTCAAGAGTCTCCACAGCAAATAATAAAAAGATAAACATTCTATGCATCTCCAAGACCTTAAAAGTAAGAGCCCTGCCGATCTACTCGTGTTTGCCGAGGAATTGGAAATAGAGAACGCAAGTGTTCTTCGGAAGCAGGACATGATGTTTGCTATCCTGAAACAGCTAGCAGAGAATGAGGTGGCTATATATGGGATGGGGGTACTAGAGACACTAGCAGATGGCTTCGGGTTTTTAAGGTCGCCAGAGTCAAATTATCTGCCAGGACCAGACGATATTTATGTTTCGCCAAGCCAGGTCCGAAAATTTGGTCTCCGGAATGGGGATACTGTAGAGGGACAAATCCGATCCCCTAAGGATGGGGAGCGATACTTTGCCTTACTTAAAGTAAACCAAATTAACTTTGAAGATCCAGAAGTAGTTCGGCATAGAATAAATTTTGATAATCTTACCCCATTGTATCCAGATGAGCGACTTTCCTTGGAAGCAGAAAAAGACGCCAAAAAAGAAGAAGACCCAACCTGCAGAGTGATAGATCTAATCTCACCTATAGGGAAAGGGCAACGAGCACTGGTGGTTGCGCCACCACGAACCGGCAAAACTGTTATGCTGCAAAACATAGCGAAATCAATCGCGCTCAATCACCCAGAGGTTTATCTGATAGTTCTACTTATTGATGAACGGCCTGAAGAAGTTACAGACATGGATCGTACGGTCAATGGCGAAGTTATAAGCTCCACATTCGATGAACCCGCTAGCCGCCACGTCCAAGTGGCAGAAATGGTAATAGAAAAAGCAAAACGGCTGGTGGAGCATCGACGTGACGTGGTTATACTGCTAGATTCGATAACGCGCTTGGCTAGAGCATATAATACGGTAGTACCATCATCCGGTAAGGTGTTAACAGGAGGTGTAGATGCAAATGCTTTACAGAGGCCGAAGCGGTTTTTTGGAGCTGCGAGAAACATAGAAGAAGGAGGATCTCTGTCGATTATAGCAACAGCACTAATTGATACGGGATCGCGCATGGATGAAGTAATATTTGAGGAATTCAAGGGAACGGGGAACTCTGAGCTGATCCTGGATAGAAAACTTTCAGATAAGCGGACATTTCCCACTATTGATATTACCAAGTCGGGAACCAGAAAAGAGGAGCTGTTGGTCGATAAGGGAACGCTGTCGAAGATGTGGGTATTACGCCGCATATTGTCTCAAATGGGGACGGTTGATGCGATGGAGTTTTTGCTTGAAAAACTAAAGGTTTCGAAAAATAACGATGATTTCTTTGACGCCATGAACTCATAAGGTGACCGGAGGAAAGCTCTGTTTTGAAGGAAAACTCTGAGCTGCCTCTAAGGAATTAGAATAGTAGAAGCCGTCGTTGATCGTGCTTCTAACGCTTCATGCGCTGCTCGGGCTTCTTTTAAAGGAAATCGCTGGTCGATGCGAACGGTTACTTGATTGGAAACGATGACTTTGAATAGATCTTCAGCCATAGCAGCGAGCGATTCCTTGGAGTTTGCGTAATGAAATAAAGTAGGCCGTGTGAAGGTAAGCGAGCCCTTTTGTGCAAAAACCCCTAAATCCACGGGGGGAATAGGTCCCGAGGCTTGGCCGAAACTAACCATTTTGCCAAGCGGTTTTAGGCAGTCGAGCGATTTCTCAAATGTGTCCTTTCCTATAGAATCGAAAACGACCGGGACCTTCTCTCCAGAGGTTATTTCAAGCACACGGTCCAGGAAATCATCGCGTGTGTATATTATCGGAAAGTCGCAGCCGTTTGCTTTGGCTAGCCCCGCTTTTTCCTCATTGCCAACGGTTCCTATTACGGTCGCACCTAAGCTTTTAGCCCATTGACAAACTAGCAATCCCACGCCGCCGGCCGCAGCGTGGATAAGGATGGTGTCTGATGGCCCGACTTTATGGATTTGTCGCAAAAGATATTGAGCGGTCAGCCCTTTCAGCATTACAGCAGCAGCAGTATCGTCGCTGATTTGACTAGGGATGCTTACAACATTATTTGCATCAATGACCCGCTCTTCCGAATATGCCCCTGGAGGCGGCGAGGCATAGGCCACTCTATCCCCAACCGCGAGATCAGTTACATTGTGTCCCAGGGCTTCAACTATGCCGGCGGCCTCCATCCCTAAGCCGGAAGGAAGGGGGAGTGGGTACAGACCGCTCCGGTGATAGGTGTCGATGAAATTCAAGCCGATAACAGTGTGCCGAATCCGGATTTCATTGGGGGACAGGGGCGGTGTCTCCACGTCCTCCCAGGTCAGTACTTCAGGCCCACCTGGTTTATGGAAGCGAATAACCTTGACCATCGGGTTCTCCTTACAGGATGTTTGGGAGGGGTGAAATATTTAACGGCAGTTGCAGCACAGTCTACTCCCTAACAAACGTGATTTAAATGTTTAGGGTATACTTTCTATGCGTATATAACATAAAACGATACTTTCGGAAAGCCGCCCGTGGAAAACAAACCTGGAAAAAAGGGCACAAAGATAAATCAATGACGACAAGGTATGACGAGACTATTTTCGCTCTAGCAACGACGCCAGGAAGGTCGTCAATAGCTGTGATTCGGATATCTGGAGAATTAGCAAAGACGGTTTGTGGAATTTTTAATTTTCAAGCGCCGCCGCCCAGGGTTGCAGGTGTACGGGCGTTGGAGGACGCCCGTCGAAAGCTGGATGAGGCGATGGTAATTTTTTTCGAGGGCCCGAGGAGCTTCACTGGAGAAGATATGGTGGAGCTTCATTTGCATGGCGGCAGAGCCGTTGTCGAGGCTATTTTGGGAGCGCTTGGCAAACAACCAGGGTTGAGAATGGCCGAGGCAGGGGAATTTACAAAGCGCGCAGTTATAAATGGTAAGATTGATCTTACAGAAGCGGAGGGAGTAAATGACTTAATCAGCGCCCAAACAGAGGCTCAGAGGGTTCAAAGCCTGCATCAAATGGAGGGAGGCCCTGGAAAACAGTTTAATGAATGGTGTAACACCATGGTGCAGATGGCAGCACATGTTGAAGCGTATATTGATTTTCCCGAAGAGGAGATCCCCAAAGATATTTTGGCGGGAATTGAAGGAAATATAAACAGCATGATTGACGACATGGAAGACCATCTAAACGATAACCGTAGGGGAGAGATTTTACGCGACGGCTTAAGGGTCGCTGTTATTGGCCCTCCAAATGCCGGGAAGTCTTCATTTGTGAATTGGTTGGCACAAAGAGATATAGCCATTACATCTGATCAAGCAGGGACTACCCGAGACATTATCGAGGTCTCACTGGATTTAGATGGGTATCCGGCCGTGCTGGCAGATACAGCCGGCCTCAGAGAATCTATAGACCCCCTAGAGACGAAGGGCATAGAGCGAGCGCGTGAGTGGGCAAAAATGGCTGATATACGTATAATTTTAGTGGCAGCCCCAGAATTACGATGCTGGCAGAAGTCTTGGGCCCCAACCGGACCGGACGACATTGTTATCATCAATAAAATCGACCTAGAAAACCCAGTTAATCAGCCCCCAGGAATGTTAAAAATCTCATTAAAAAAGAAGGAAGGGCTGACGTCTGTTCTAGAAAGACTGCATGCGGTGGCTAAAAACAAAATGAGCGGTCAAGAGCCGGCAATCATTACAAAAGCGAGGCATAGAGAAGCACTAGAAGCCAGTGTGGCAGGCCTTAAGAGAGCCCAACAAACTATTAGGGGGGCATGCGAGCCCGAACTATTGGCAGAAGACTTTAGAGCTACAATTCAGTCTCTGGGAAGAGTTACGGGAAGAGTAGATATAGAAGACTTGTTGGATGTAATTTTTAATGATTTTTGTATCGGAAAGTAATGTTTCACGTGAAACAAAAAAAGTCGAATAAATGCTTTTAAAATTGTCGCCGTATTATTAAAAGGTACTAATGAGAGTATATGCATTCTGGTGAAGGGGCATGATTTGGCCGAAATAGATGTGATTGTAATAGGCGGCGGACACGCGGGGACAGAGGCGGCCGCGGCTAGCGCCCGTCTCGGGGCTCGTACTGTTTTGCTAACTCAAAAAAAATCAACGATAGGTGAAATGTCCTGTAATCCAGCCATCGGGGGGTTAGGTAAGGGGCACCTGGTCCGAGAGATAGACGCGCTGGATGGAATTATGGCGAAGGCAGCTGATGCGTCAGGGATACAGTTTCGGGTGCTCAACCGAAGCAAGGGGCCAGCCGTTCGTGGTCCGCGGGTTCAAGCAGACAGGGCTCTTTATCGACAGGCTGTGCAGAGAGAATTAGAGCAAACGAACAACCTTACTGTAATGGAGGGAAGCGCGGAAGATATTTGTCAGCGGGAAGATGGTTCCGTGGTGGCGGTTGTGACGGACACAGGGGCGGCATTAGATTGCAGGGCAGTAGTGCTCACCACGGGAACTTTTCTAAGAGGGGTTATCCATTGCGGTGAACGAAAAACACCTGCTGGCCGATTTGGCGACGCACCGGCAGCGGGGCTGTCCCTCACATTGGAGCGTATGGGGTTTTGTTTGTCGCGGCTAAAAACAGGTACGCCGCCACGGCTAAACGGCAAGACCATAAATTGGGCCGCAGTAGAAAAACAACCGGGCGATGAGCCACCCGAACCGCTGTCGACCTTAACGACATCAATTCCCCAGAGGCAAGTTCCGTGCTACATCACCCATACTAACACCACCACTCACGAAATTATAACTCGCAGCCTACATAAATCACCAATTTATTCGGGGCAAATAGAGTGCGTCGGCCCCAGATATTGTCCTTCTATAGAGGACAAAATAGTTCGTTTTGCAGACCGGCAACAACATCAGATATTTTTGGAGCCGGAGGGCCTGGACACCGACTGGGTTTATCCAAATGGAATATCGACGTCTTTGCCAGAAGAAATTCAAAAAGAACTGGTTCAAAGTATTTTGGGCCTCGAGCAAGCCGTGATGGTGCGTCCCGGATATGCCATAGAGTATGACCATGTTGATGCTCGGGAGCTAAAGCACACACTTGAATCGCGGAAAGCGCCGGGGTTGTTCATGGCAGGGCAAATAGCCGGAACAACAGGATATGAAGAAGCGGCGGGTCAGGGGCTCGTGGCAGGAATTAATGCTGCCCTTCGGGCCGAGGGTCAGGACCGGGAGTTTGTAGTCGATCGAGCCGAGGGCTATCTGGGCGTGATGATAGATGATCTCGTGACAAAAGAATTAAGTGAACCCTATCGAATGTTTACATCAAGGGCGGAGTACCGCCTTCAATTGCGCGCCGATAACGCGGATATGCGGCTGACACAAAAAGGGTTGGATGTGGGCTGTATTGGCCCGGAACGGCAGAAGAAATTTGAAGAAAAACGAGACCGATTGTCCAATATAGAGGAGATGCTTCAGTCTCTAAAAGCTTCCCCAACTCACCTGACGAAAGCCGGCATAGCCGTTAACTTGGACGGCATTCCCCGATCTGCGTACGATCTTTTAGGAAATAGAGACCTAGACCATAACAAGCTATCTTCCATATGGCCGGAGCTAAGGGGCCTCCCAGAAAAATATATCGAGCTGGTGAAAACCGATGCGCTCTATGCGAGCTACATTCAAAGGCAAGAAGCCGATATTAGGTCTTACAGAAAAGACGAAAGCCTTGTTTTTCCTAAAGAAATAAATTTCGACCTGGTTGGCGGCTTATCTAATGAGGCACGGCAAGCACTTGAAAAAACAAACCCCCAAACGTTAGGGCAGGCAGCAAGAATTCCTGGGATTACGCCGGCCGCAGTCGTCACTCTGCTCAGACATGTAAAGGCGACAAGTCGAAGAGAAAGGCAAGTAGTGGTGACGCAATAGTATCATGACCCGTGGCCGAGAAATTTTTAATGAAAATATCAGTGTTTCACGTGAAACACTTTCAAAACTAGACATATACGAGCAATTATTAAAAAAATGGCAACCAAAAATAAATTTAATATCAACAAAAACAGTAGATAAAATATGGGAGCGCCATTTTTTTGACAGCGCCCAAATATTCCGACTTTTACCAAGAGGTACAAAAAGTATTTTAGACATAGGTACAGGCGCGGGGTTCCCTGGGTTGGTCTTGTCAATAATGGGGATGCCAGGTGTAAACCTGGTCGAGCCTGATAAGAAAAAGTGTTATTTTTTAGCAGAGGTTTTGCGCTCAACAGCAACCAGCGCAACACTGCATCCCTGCAGGATTGAAAATGTGCCGAAGGCCAAATATGATGTTGTGACCGCCCGCGCCCTAGCCCCACTCGATCGGTTAATTCCTATGGTTAGGCCCTACTTTGGGCCAGAGACAATCGGTGTTTTCCCAAAGGGACACAAAGTTAAACAGGAATTGACGGCGACGAAAAAAAATTGGAAGATGGATATAGCTCTAATCCAAAGCATTTCTGACAGCCGTGGAAAAATAGTAGTAATAAAGGACATACTGGGTGAACCAAACAACGGACAAAGCTATTAAACGGGATGTTTCTACGAGAGTTTTAGCGGTTGCAAACCAAAAAGGCGGCGTAGGAAAAACTACTACGGCGGTAAATCTGGCGACGGCGATGGCGGCCTGTGAGTTAAGGGTATTACTGATAGATTTAGACCCACAAGGTAATGCGAGCACGGGTCTGGGAATACCGAGAGACGCCAGAGATTTAGACACCTACGCTGTACTCAGCGGAGATTGTAGCCTTTCCGGAGCGATAGCGCCCTCTGCCGTGCCCGGGCTTTGGATTGTGCCCACCTCTGAAAATTTGTCCGGGGCTGAGTTAGAGTTAGTGGCGGAGGAGAAACGGGAATATAGGTTGCGCGAGGCATTGGTGCGGCACTCGGAAACGGAAAGAGAGGTGTTTGATTTTGTAATAATTGATTGCCCGCCTTCCCTGGGGTTGCTGACGTTGAACGCTCTAGTCGCATCGGATGCGGTTTTAGTGCCCTTGCAATGCGAATTTTATGCGCTAGAAGGCCTTAGTATGTTGCTTAAAACTATCGAAAGAGTGCAACGTGTTTTTAATCCCTCATTGGATATTCAGGGAGTCGTGCTGACGATGGCTGATCAGCGAAATAATTTATCGGAGCAAGTAGCCGCCGACGTCAGAGAACATTTGGGGGCGAAAGTGTATAATACCGTAATACCGCGAAATGTCAGGATTTCTGAGGCGCCGTCGCATGGCCTGCCAGCATTGGTATATGATCTAAGGTGTGCCGGGTCCCAGGCGTACATCCATCTAGCGGGGGAGGTAATACGGAGAGAACGGAGTAGCGCGGGATGACTGCCGATCAACCTTCAAAAGGAAAACGACGTAAGCTTGGTCGCGGCTTGTCCGCGCTTTTTGGTGAAGCGAATGTTTACCAGCAGAGCCCTGCGACTGATAGGCAAACCAAAATGATACCAACATCGAATATCAGGCCGGGCCCAGAACAACCACGGCGAAGTTTCGATGGAACAGAATTGAAGACACTTGCCGAGAGTATAAAGCAGAAAGGAATCTTGCAACCGTTGTTATTACGCAGAATGGAGAGTGGGGGCGACATTTATGAAATCATAGCGGGCGAGCGACGCTGGCGAGCCGCTCAATTAGCGCAGATTCACGAGGTCCCCGCCGTAATTGGTCGTTATGATGAAAAGGAAGCCCTAGAGATAGGTCTTATAGAAAATATCCAACGCAGCGATCTATCTCCTCTTGAAGAAGCGGCGGGTTTTGAAAGGCTTGTTGGAGAATATGGTTACACTCAAGACCAGGTATCTAAGACCGTAGGCAAGAGCAGGAGCTACATAGCAAATTCGCTGAGATTACTTGCACTTCCTTCTGGTGTTAAGGAGCATTTAGAATCAGGTCGACTAACAGCTGGTCACGCGCGTGCTCTATTGGTTGCAAGAGACGCTGAGAAATTAGCTGAGTATGTTGTTGCGGGGAGTTTGTCGGTGAGGGCCACCGAAAGACTCGTGCACCGAAATGCGACCGAGATTGGGGCAGTTAGCCCAGTCAAGAAAAGAAGTAGCATGTCATCGAGCAGTCGTTTAGACCCTGACATTTTGGCCTTAGAGAAAGATATCTTTGAGAAGCTGGGATTGTATGTTGAAATACAAGACCAAGGGGATAGAGGAGGAAAGGTTACCATTCGGTACCATGATTTGGACGAATTCGAATATCTTTTGAAAAAACTAGCCCCATAAAAAAACTTAGTTATTTCCGATAAGGTTTTGATTGCCCGATGCATAGCCCTAGAAGTATCTGGGAGGTAACAGTCGAAGCTGGAAACCCTGTTCCTTTGCATAGTTCTTCGGCCTCGTTTAAACGGTTCAAAGCATGCTCTAATCTTGGAGTAGACCACTGTCTAACTTGACGCTCAAATTGGCTCCGGCGGTTCCAGAAAACTGGGGGGCGAAGCCGGCTAATGGCGTCTATTAAGGGGTTCCCGTTGTCGAAATAGGACCGGGCAGTTTTTAACCGCTGGAAATGTTTCATAGTTAATCTTATAACGCCGATAGGATTCTGTCCTTCAGCTGCCGATCGTCGTAACGTCAAATGCAGCGACTCTAGATTTCCATCCGCAACACAATTTGCAATATCATCAAAAAGTAAGGCTCCTCCATCACCTATGGCTAGCTCTACGTCGGATAACTTAAGACTGTTGTCGTCCGCGTAGAGGCAGATTTTTTCTAATTCGCTCTTCGTTTGTAGACGATCACCACCCAAACGCGTTGCCAAATAGGCGATGGCATCCTGGTCAGCCGTGATGTTATTGGCATTAAGGGTCACTTTTATGAAGGTCTCTAAATTATCTCCTTGGTCGCCATAACAAGCTAATATGCCTAGCTGGTCTGACTGCTCAAAGAGCTGCCGAAGTTTAGAACGGGTGTCTAAAGCACCGGCTTGGAGCACCATTTTAGCTACCGGGGACTCGAATTTTAATAGCCCTTTAATCGAATCGGTTAGCAAATCGGAGCAGTTTCGTATTCGCACGAGTCGGTTGCCGCCCGTCATCGAAAATGCCATCACAGCATCCGGTAGACACGCTGGGTCTTCACTGATGGAGTTTGGATCCAGCTCGTCCACCTGGAAAGGATCATTTATGTCAGAAACACAACCTTTTGCTATCGATGTAGCTGTCTCGTTGACATGGCCTGAATCAGGACCATAAACTAAAATGCCCACCAATTTTTCTGGAAAACCGTCAGAAAGCCGAGTCAAATCTTTTGGCTTCAACTTCATCTGGTGTCCTTCGGCTGTTGGTCGCGTTGTCCAAAAAAAAGGGCTAAGGTAAGCTTTATATTGTCACCTATGGCATGTACCGCTCGTCTTCTGGCATCATGCTGTGCTGTAATATTTGCATACTCTGACTCAACAATATTGAAAACTGTCGTGGATTCCGTGGTTTTGTTAACAAGGGTTGAATTAGAGCTTAAGCTATTAAGTTTAAAGTGAGCTTTTATTTTAACCTTGGCAAAGGTGGACGTTGCGTCGCGAAGGATAACCATATTCGATCTTGTTTCTTCCAAAACGACCTTTAAAACATAGTGAGGAGCTTGGGGACGACCAGTTGGCGTGAGAATATCGATCAGGTAATTGCGCAATTGCTGACCAACTCGATCTCGAATCGGGTCTATATTAATTACAGATAGCTGCTGTATAATCCCGTTACCAGAGGTTGGATTCGACGAATAAAGTGGTTTAAAGCCGCACCCCCCAAGAGAGTTTAATACTGCAATAAGTATTATCCAATGGACGCTACGCCACGACATTAACGATTCGATTCGGCACAATAACTACATTGCGAATGTCTTTATCCATTATCGATTTTTGCACGTTTTCGAGTTCAAACGCGAGCTTTTTTATCAGCTCCTCGGAAGAATCTCTGGGCAACTGGATTTCACCTCGCAGCTTGCCGTTAACTTGGACAGCAATCTTAACTAAATCGTCAATAACAAGTGCTTCATCGTAATTTGGCCAAGGTTCTTCTCGAAGCAAAGTTACGTGGCCCAGTTGCTGCCATATCTCCTCGGCTATATGTGGAGTCATAGGCTCTATCATCCGCAACAGGGTTTCATAGCCTTTATACATGGCGGCGGCGGCGCTACGGTCCGAAGGAACGAAGTTAACTAAGCAGTTGGTTAGTTCTCTTAGTTGCGCAACAGCGCTATTGAAACGCCAGCGTTCAATGCTTTCGGTAACTGATTTTATAGTCTTGTGGATGGTTTTGGTGAGTTCAGTAGCTTGCGCCGACTCCTTATCGGGGGGATTATCGATGGGTAGATGGTTTTCCCTGAATTTTAAGATACTTCGCCATAGTTTATTTAGATACCGCCACGCTCCGTCGACACCCGCTTCTGTCCATTCAAGGTCCCTTTCTGGAGGGGAGTCTGAGAGCATGAAAAGCCTTGCTGTATCGGCGCCATAAGCTTCAATAATGGCTTCTGGGTCCACGACGTTTCGGCGAGACTTGCTCATTTTTTCAATGCGGCCGACCTCTACTCGTTCACCGGTTTCTAAGTTCACTAGCTTTCCCGAATCATCCTTTTTTACTTGCGACGGGAAAAGCCAACCTGACGAGTCACTATATGTTTCATGACAGACCATTCCTTGGGTCATTAGCCCGGCGAAAGGCTCGTCTATATCTAGATAACCGCATTTGCGGAGGGCCCTTGTAAAAAACCGTGAGTACAAAAGATGCAACACAGCGTGCTCTACACCGCCAATGTATTGATCCACGGGGAGCCAATAACTGGCTGAGGCTGGATTAAAGGCCGTTGCTCCCTTGGGATCACAGAATCGGGCGAAATACCATGAGGATTCAAAAAAAGTGTCAAAAGTATCAGTTTCTCTCCGCGCCGCGCTGTTGCATTTGGGGCAAATAGTTTCCTTCCATGTCGGATGGTTTTCGAGAGGATTTCCCGTTTTCTCGAAGTCAACGTCCTCGGGAAGTGCTACTGGAAGTTGCCGGTCGGGAACCGGCACACATCCGCAATGCTCACAATGAATTATTGGAATGGGACAACCCCAGTAACGTTGTCTCGAAACCCCCCAGTCTCGAAGACGGTAGGTGATTCGTGGACCGCCGCGTCCTTCCTTAGAAAGGCGTTCTACCACCTGGCTTTTTGCTTCTTCAATTGTCAAACCATCCAAAAAATGAGAGTTATATAATTTTCCACTCCCCACAAAAGCCTCTGAGTAAATTTTAAAGGAGGCAGGATCCTGATCGTCCGGTATTACCACTGGCTTTACAGGTAATGAGTATGACCGGGCAAAGTCTAGGTCCCTTTGATCATGAGCGGGGCACCCAAAGATAGCCCCCGTGCCGTATTCCATAAGCACAAAATTTGCCACATAGAGTGGGAGTTTTAGGTCTTTTATAAATGGATGCATTACTCGTAAGCCCGAGTCATATCCTCTCTTCTCGGCCGTCTCTATATCTGCTTCGCTGGTACTTAATTTATTGCATTCAGCAATAAACTCAGCTAGCCCCTTGTCTTTTTTGGCCGTAGCGCTGGCTAAAGGGTGGTTTGCGGCGATAGCGCAAAAAGATGCTCCGAAAATAGTATCTGGTCGGGTAGTAAAGACTTCTAGACGATTTTCTTCTCCCACAATGTCGAAAAAAATCTGTGCACCTTCGGAGCGGCCGATCCAGTTGTGCTGCATCAATTGAACTCGAGCAGGCCAACGATCTAGTGAATTGATGGCTTGTAAAAGGTCTTCTCCATACTCAGTTATTTTAAGAAACCACTGGGATAGCAATCGCTTTTCGACGGTGGCACCGGATCGCCACCCTTTTCCGTCAATAACCTGCTCGTTTGCAAGCACGGTATTTTCTGCGGGATCCCAATTAACCCAACTTTCCTTACGGTACGCTAATCCATTTTTAACGAAGTCGGTAAACATTTTCTGTTCGTGTTTGTAGTAATCCGGAGAACAGGTTGTAATCTCGCGGTTCCAATCGTAGGAGAGACCCATCCCCTGAAGTTGTTGGCGCATCGATTCTATATTCTCATAGGTCCATTTTGCTGGATGAACATCGCGTTCTAGTGCAGCATTTTCAGCTGGAAGCCCAAAAGCATCCCACCCCATAGGGTGAAGAACGTTAAACCCTCGGGCTTTTTTATATCTAGCAACCAGGTCCCCTAGCGTGTAATTGCGAACGTGCCCCATATGTATTCGGCCGGAGGGATAAGGGAACATTTCCAAAACATAGAACTTCGGAAGCTGTGGATTTTCGCTGACGGAAAACGCCGATGTCTCGGCCCAAACGCGCTGCCATTTCTGTTCAGTTTCTCGAAAGTTATAACGCATCATTCGGGTGACTATTCCTCTTGGTTGGCCGTCCTGGCGGTTTGGTTATAAGACGTTTGGCTCTATTTAACCTGAGGGGCAGAGCTTATTCGTAATTGTCTCGCACGAGTTAAAATAGAATCCTCCAATTCGCGATCCAGATCACTGCTTGTAGACGAATCAATCCAACTTTCGTTAGAGGCCCTGACCTGTTTGAATAGCTTGGCTCTGACGCCATCCGATCTCAATGCCTTGCCAAGTATGAATAAATTTATTTTGAATCGTTCGCCCTCGGATCCCGGGGGAGCATACCAATCTGTAATGATCACTCCACCGAAGGGGTCCGCCGAAACAAGTGGCATAAAGGCGATGGTATCCAGCGCCGCCCGCCATAGGAAACTGTTTACTCCAATGCCTGCGCTACCCTCGTTGCGTTCTGATAATCCCCCATCATTTTGAAACAACGTTATCCCATCAGATCCAAAGATGCTTTGGTGCTTTTCATAGGTAGGTATCCCCCCTGGCCCTGTTCGAGGGTAGCTGTACTCAATGTTAGAGCCCTCACACCCCAATAAGAAAACAATAAAACTACCTAATATTGAGAACCGCACAGTTCGTTTCATGACCTCGGTTTCCATCCATTGCAATGCGTCGCTGAAATCTCTTTTAGCGTTTTGTTAATAAAGACACAATTCAATATGACACTTTGGTTTCCAAAAGTATTTAATTGCTGATAAAATCGCCTAGAAATTCGGGTCAACAATTTAAAATTAGAAGCATCGACTAGTGATCAAGATTTATAGACTATTTCTCGGATGCCTGTGGGTTGTGTGACATTTATGGTACACTGCAGTGTTTTTGCACCAGATACGGCGATCAGGGTTTGACGTGAAGCCTCGAAACACAGTATTTTCGCCTCAATTGGAGAGATTCTATGGCGGTGATCGCCATTATTTGAACTCTCCAGATTAACCGGCCAGTTTATGGCCTTTTAGGGAGAAGATAAGTATGAAGAAAATTCTTCTAGGTTCAACCGCAATCGTTGCCGCGGGCATGATTGCGTCTGCTCCAGCAAGTGCTGCGAGCAAAATCAAAATAGGTGTTGGCGGTTACATGGAGCAGTGGGTTGGTTACGTCAGTAACGACGATGGTACCGACCAGGATTTCAGTGGCTTCGATGTAAAGTCTGACGCTGAAATTAACTTCAAAGGCAGTACAAAGCTCGATAATGGCTTGTCAGTTGGAGTTAATGTTCAGCTCGAAGCTAACCATAACGGTGGTGACCAAATTGACGAATCCTACATCATCCTGAAGGGTGGTTTCGGGGAAATCAATATTGGTTCCGAAAACTCGGCTCAGTATAAGATGCACTACGCGCCATCTGACTTTGGTATTGGCATGAACTCTGGTGACGAAAGTTCCTGGGTGGCCACTATCCAGGATGCTGATGGAGACAGTGTTAGCAAAGGCGGCATGTTCCGTGCACCAATGGGTTCTACCTATGTTGAAGTCACACGAGCGAACGACTCGGAGAAGATCACCTACTACACGCCACGTGTAGAAGGTTTTCAACTCGGTGTTTCGTACTCGCCTGACTCCAATCAGGATGCAAATGCTCAGCCAAACCGTGATGCGGTAAACTCTGACCTTGTAATGGTAGGAGCAAACTTCAAGCGAAACATGGGCGGCATGTCAATTGGAGTGTCAGCTGGCTACGGTACAGTAACCGATGCACCGGCAGCTCCTGGCAGTCTGGAACCATCAGCGATGAACTTTGGCGTCAAAATTGGCATGGGCGGAATGAGCGCAGGTGTCAGTATGGCTAGCTTTGAAGACCACGGTGCTCAGGATGGTACATCCATGAACGCTGGTGTAGCCTGGTCGTCTGGACCAATGGGTGTAAGTTTTGCTTATCTCCATGGTGAACGTGACGGTACGGGGACTACGGGTGCTGGTGATCTAGACGGTCAAGCCGAAGCTGATGTATTTCATCTATCAATGAAATATTCTCTCGGCGGCGGTGTAACGTGGGCTGGTACGCTAGGCCACGCGACCTTTAGTTCTGACGATGTTGACATAGATAATACTGTCGATTCGGTCAGCGCTACTTATGTTGTTACGGGCATTAAGATCGGCTTCTAATAACGTAAGACACAAGTTAGGAAGAGGCTGCCTTTTGGCAGCCTCTTTTTTATCTCAACTTCTTATCTACGTTAAATAACCCAACATTTTCATTACACGACCGTGTTTCCCCGTGATTCGTTCGATCTGCTGACTCGATAATTGCTCTTTCCACGACCCCGATTTGCCTTGTCGGAAAAAACGGTCAGCATGGGGGGGGCGCTCGCTAAAGCCGGAAGCATTCTCTTGCTTAGCAAGTTCCGTGAATGATGAAAACTGGATCGCGCGAGACAGTCTTTCCTCTACGATTTGAGTTCCAAGGGCTCTGAGCACCTTGGAAAACTCCTCTAGCGGGTTAGTAAGAAGGTCCTCGTAGCGGATAAGAAGACTGGGGAGCTGGTCATTTTGTAGCCAGGAAGTAACATGTTTTTCCCAGCTTCCGATAAAGGTGAGGACATTGTAGTTAACTTGTAACGTAGCATTTTGGTCACTTGCCATAAGGTTGATAGCATCGTCGAGGTTCAATCCCAAGTGCGCCGCATATGATGACGCCAGGTCGAGCGGGTTCCGGACCAAATATATGGCTCCTTTAGATACAAGTGGGTTTATGAGTTGATGGTCAGCCCAGATGGTATTCTGGCTGTGGGTTTTGACAAAATGATCATGAGGCTTAAAATTTGCGATTAGCTCCTGTGCACGTCCTCTAAGTTCTACAGTTTCTATGTCCGAAAGTTCCTCCACGGGCCTTCCTGCGGCTTCCTGAAAAAACCTGGGGCGCGTGTCACTGAGTGTGAAAGCTCGCAGGTCCTCGATCTGGAAGGGTTCCTTCGTGTTCATCACATAGTTGGCAAGGAAAGCACGCATCCAAGTGTTCCCGGACTTTGGAAAAGAGGCAATCCAAATGATCTTACCCATGCCGCCGACCGCCCTTTATATTATCTTGGCCGAGTAATTTGTTAGGTAAAAGCAGCCTTCTTTTCCTCCCAAGAAAATATAGTACAATGGTGCTACTTGTGAAAGTTTTTCTGAACAACTGCAATTGCCTAAATAATACAGAATGCAGTATGACTTAAATTACCCCAAACACGTAAGTTTTTTTGGAGCGGCACATTGGAAAGTTTTAATTATAATGATTTGTTCAAGAAACTTGATCGAAGAGAATTCCTCGACAACTATCACGACAAAAAACCCTATTTTGAGCAGGGGGCTATCAAGGATGTCGGCGCGATTTTCTCCTGGGCGGATCTCAATGACCTATTTAATAGGCCAAAGCTCTGGACAGGGGATATGATAGAATTAGGAATAGAGGGGAATTTGGTGCCACCAGCTCAATATTGTAAATATGGAATGAGTCGAGTGGGCGACCAGGTTCTTCGGCCAGACGGTCAGCGAATCAATCATTTCTTGCGTCAGGGTGCTACGTTGGTTCTGGATTACTTAGAGGGTATTCACCCCGGCGTTCGAGGGGTGGCGAACTGTATAGAACGGTTAACCGGGACTGTCACATCCTCGAATGCGTATTGCTCTTGGCAAGGCGTGAAAGGCTATGCGTCTCATTTCGATACGATGTGTGTTTTCGCAATTCAGATAGAGGGGGAAAAGACCTGGAATCTCTATAAGGGCCGAGTGAACGAGCCTATGGAAATTCCCGGCTCTAGCCCCTCTGAGTTTTCCATAGAACAACATAATTCCCAGAAAGGACCACTTGACCAACAAATATTGATGAAACCAGGTGACATCCTCTATCTCCCTAGAGGGTTATATCATGACGCACTGGCAACGGACACGGCTTCTCTTCACTTGTCCTTTGGTGCGACATATCTTGCCGGGTTTACAGCCGTTAGTATGCTGGTGCAGGAAATGCAACGAGAGGAATTTTTTCGTAAGCGGCTGCCCCATTTCGACGACCAAGCCGAGCTCTCAAAATATCTGACAGAAGTTGGCAGCGCTGCAGCCAAACGCATGGCCGATCCGGCGTACCATGAACGGGTAGCGAATCATATGAGGCAGAATTTAGGAGATAAGGTTTCTGGGCAGCGGCTCCCAATTCGAGACGCAGACCGATGTTATATGACGACGCGACATGAGCCTAAGCTGATTAGAAGGGGACAAAAGTACAATCTAGTACATCAAGGAGTGGCAATGGAAATATTGCAAGAAAACGTTACTGTCGTTAAGGATATACTCAGCAGGGAAGTGTTCTGGCTGTCGGAAATAACGAATCTAGAATCTGGGCTAGACAAAGGTTTGAACCAGCTATTGAAGGATTTAGTTAATCACAAGATTATTTGGCGATTAGCTGGCTAATCTCGAAAATGGAGATAGATTGTGAGCGGCATTATTTGGTTAGCCTCCTATCCTAAGTCGGGAAATACTTGGCTTAGGATTTTCATTGAAAATTTGTTTCGGAATACCCATGTTCCAGCGAATATTAACGAATTAGGGGTTGTAAAATATACAGATAATTCGTACTCGCTGTATGAAAAAGTAGTAGGGCACTCAATAATAGGTCAGGAAGATCACCAGCTGCATGGATACAGAAAAGCGGTGCAGGATTACCTAGGTAGCCAAACGCAAACCATTTTTGTTAAGACACATAACGCCTTACTGGTACATGAGGGTTCTCCCCTTATCCATATGGAAAATACCGTGGGAGCTGTGTACCTTCTTCGGAATCCCTTCGATATGGTAGTTTCATTTGCACATCACTATCGAATAACATACGACGAAGCTATCCAAGCGATAGCATCCCCCTATCACCGTATAAACACCACACAGCAGGGTCTTTTTCAGATTCTAGGAGGTTGGACCAATCATTATAACAGCTGGTTTGGGGTCGAAAATTTTAACCCACTTTTTATTCGGTATGAGGATATGATCCGAAATCCAGTGAAAACTTTTGGGAAGTTTATGAAGTTTTTGGGATTACCAAAAAACCCGCAGCGGCTAAAACGGGCGATTTCTAACAGCTCATTCGAGGAGGTTTCCGACCAAGAGGCGAGAAATGGATTTGGAGAACGTTCCCGGCCAGACCAAACGTTTTTTAGGACAGGAAGAGTTGGGGCCTACAAAAAGGTTCTGTCTGAAACGCAAATTAGTCGAATCATTGAAACCCAGTCTGATTTGCTCCTTGAAAAAGGTTATATATGTAAAGACGGAAAACCAAAGGTGTAAAAAAATGTATTACAAAAACAATGGTTACTGAAAACGTTCTGGATAAGATCTTGTCGCTTGCTGCTGTGGGACGATGGCCAGAAGCTAGAAAAATATATCGACGGGTGCTAAAGACTAACCCAAAAGACTGGAATCTATTATACAAAATAGGAATACTAGAAGCCAAAGCAGAAAATTATCCAGTGGCTATCACCATTCTTGAAAAAGCAAAGAAAATAGATCCTAAAAATTCGCAAATAAACGTAAATCTAGCGCAACTTTATGCTCTAAATGATCAACCAAGCAAAGCATGGCCAATTCTCCAGGACTTAAGACAAAAGGTCGGAGATTCAGAGCCATTTTATCGTCAGCTTGGTGGCGTAGCACAAAAGCTCCAAAAATATGAAGAGGCCGAAGATTCATACAGGAAAGCCTTGGATTTGGGCAGTAAAGATGTAGAACTCTTGAATAATTATGCCGTCCTTCTGCAGGGGTATGGGAGGTCCGTGGAAGCTGTACAGTTGCTTGAAAGGGCGTTCGCGGAAGACTCTACATCCACCGCAATTGCGAACAATCTAGCCAATTTGTGTATAATTTTTGGCAGAATGGATAGAGCCCTGGCTATGTTTAATGACGCGTTAACGCGAAATCCAGAAAATGTTTCTATAAACCGGAATCTTGCTCTTCTTCATAGAAGCTTGGGTGATCCAAAACGCGCGTTGGATGCAGCGCAACGCGCAGCCATTTTGGATCCCCAAAACGTAGATAGCTTGACCATCAGTGCTGAATTACTTGAACGGCGTGCGGAACTAGATCGCGCGGCCCAGCTTTTGGAGTTTTGTCTGATTGGATCACCCGATAATATCGATGCAATCTCGCTAAAGGCTCGATCTCTTAGGCGTGTTGGAAAGATTGATAGTTCAATAAAATTCCTGGAGGAAAACCTGCTTCGATTAGGCGAGATGCCTAACACGTATAAAATTAATTTTGAGCTAGGGCACGCTTACCAGGCCCAAGGTAATTATAACGAAGCTTTCCCTATTTTTAATCGGGCTAACAAGCTTCAAGAACAAGACTCAGAGGAGAAAAATATAGAACCCAGCCGTGCGTTTACAAGGCTCAGGGACCTGAAATCAATCTTGTCCAGGATCGAGATTGATGAGGCCCCAAAAAATTCAGCGGTTGATGGACACGATGATCCCGTCTTCATGGTAGGGTTTCCGAGATCTGGGACAACTTTATTGGATCAAGTGCTGGATAGTCACCCGGGAGTAGTAGTTTTGGAAGAACGGCCATTAGTAGCCGGTATGATACGGCGGCTAGCCTCCGACGATTTCAGGTATCCTCAGGATTTAGCGCAGTTAAATAGTCGGATGATACAAAAATTGCGCTCTGGGTATTTTCAGGACCGTATGCAGTTTATAGAGGTTGAGGCTGGTGAGGTTTTTGTCGACAAAATGCCATTAAATATTAACGAGGCGATCCTAATAAATAGCGTTTTTCCAAAAGCCCGATTTATTGTCGTTATCAGGGATCCTTGTGATGTGTGCTTAAGTTGTTTCACACAGGCCTTCGAACTCAATGACTGGATGGCTGTTTTTAATGACATCGCTGCCACAGCTAAACTTTATAATGAAGTTTTTGATTTATGGTATGAGACGGTCAGTAAATTTAATATAGAATATCATGAGGTAAGATACGAAGATTTGGTAAACGATCTACAAGGGACAGCATCGAAAATCTTAAAGTTTCTCGATTTGTCATGGGACAATAAGATGGCCCGACATGACGAGCATGCCCGCAACCGTGGATACTTGGCTACGCCGAGTCATGCTCAGGTTACTCAGCCAGTCTATCAACATGCAGTTCAACGTTGGAAGCTTTATGGCGGTCACATGAAAGAAGTAGAAAAGCTATTGCAAACAAAGAGACGCCAGTTAGGATATTCTACGACGGGCCAAAAGGACTGATAGGGATGAGAGAGTGAATATAGCGGATAAACTAACCAATGTTCTTTCCAAGATAAACCAAGTTTCAATAGCGGCCGGCCGGGATTCTGGCAGTGTGTCACTAGTAGCAGTAAGTAAAGTACAGGATAGCGCTGCTATTGAGCAGGCCCTTAATGCTGGGCATCGGGTTTTTGGGGAAAATAGGATCCAAGAAGCTAAAGAGAAATGGCCGCCCCTAAAATCAAGGTATCCGGGAGTTGAGTTGCATTTAATAGGTCCATTGCAGACGAATAAAGTAAAAGAGGCTGTATCGTTATTTGATGTAATAGAGACGATCGACCGCCCTAAATTGGCTCGGGCATTGAAGCAGGAGATGGTCAGGCAGTCTGTTGAGATTCCATGTTTTGTTCAAATTAATACTGGCGAGGAAAAGCAAAAAACAGGAATTTTTCCAGATGAAGCCGTGGAGTTTATAGAATATTGCAGGCGTGATTTATGTATAAAGATAGAGGGGTTAATGTGTATTCCGCCGATAGACGAAGAACCAGCCCTACATTTCTCTCTATTGAAATCTATAGCAAAGAAGGCCGGAGTTCTTAATCTCAGTATGGGTATGAGTGACGATTTCGACGTAGCCATAGAAATCGGGGCTACGCACATTCGATTAGGGACATTGATATTTGGAAAGCGGCCATCTTAGGCGTAGTCAACTGCCAGCCACAATCATCACTTCTGGATTTTCAACTTGTTTTAACACATCTAAAAGAAAATGTTTCTCGATAGCTATGCAACCGGCTGTGGCCCCAAAGTCAGGGCGGGCTATATGCAAAAATATGGCACTGCCCGCACCTAAAACGCGTGGACCATCATTATAGCCAAGTTCTACTACAATATCGTACATATTGTCCGCCCTCCAGAGAACCTCGTGACTAAAGGGATGGGGTATGCAAACTAGACGGTTGTAATTTTCTTTGTCGGTTGGATCATCTGACCAACCCATTATTTCAGTCAGAGGTACAAGTGGAAGTGGGGTTACTGGTTCCTCTATTCGGTCGGGTCGATAAAATACACGCCTAAGTGGCCATGTGCCGATTGGCGTGCAGCCATCCCCCTCCTGTTTTCGGTCAGTGAAGCCCGATTTTCCGATACAACAGGGAATGGCATAGTTGTTAAATTTTAACCGAGCTTGGTTTCCATCTGACATGGAAGAAATAAAAATTGGCACGAGACCTCGCTTAATGTTTTGGCTCAGTTATTTGACGCGAACGGAGTTTTTCGTATTTTCCAAGAGTTTGCAACACCCATTGTTCGACATTAGCATTGGCCTTGGGCGTGCCCGAGCCATAATCTGGAAAATAGGGGGCCGGAGGCGATAGAAATTCGCCAGACTCTTCGGAAAAGCCCGTTGCTCGGCCGGCTGTATTTTTGTTTATCTGTGGAGAGGGGCTGGGAGGAGCTGGTTGGACTACTGTTGAATGTGTTGCTGTTGAAGTTAGCTTAAAAACTTTATTTTTCCTATTGGTGCTTACGTGAAAAAATTTATTAGGCTTAGAAGCGTCTACTAGAGAAAATTTAGTGGTGGTCCGGTAGTCTTCATCGAAAGACGGATTGATCTTTGGTGAGTAATCTGCTCTATCGCTGCCATGAAGCCCAGAATTATTCCGTGAATTGTTGTGAAACGCGTTCTTCCCAGGGTTTTGTATCTCGGATCCCATTTCGGAGTTAGTAATGTAGTTGCCGAGAGCAATGATCAATCCCGCAGGGCCACCATAAAGGGCGCCTCCTAGGAACTTTGGAACCTCCCCAATTTTGTCGCCCGATACAGCTCGATAAACCGTGGAGACGATCGGAAGGTGTTGAAGGGGATTAATCACGTCTATAAAATCCTTAAATTCGACTGTTTTTTTTGTTGAACCTATAGCAACATTTTCATTGTCGGGAGACATCGGGTCAGCCTCGCCTTGGGGTGGGGAGGAAAACGCCCGTGCCGTCCCATCCCTCAGTTCATTAAAAGTTGTCGCAGTCATTTTAACCCTTTCGTGGTCGAAAGGGTCCGTGCAAACTTCGTACCAAAAATCAAAGCGTAACGAATTAAAAAATTCATAGTAAAAGTTTTGCTATTCTAATTTTGGATGATTACTTTAAAAAAGATGACCTGTTTTATCAGCTTTAGTCTTTAGATATCGAGCATTGTGAGGATTTGACGGAAAAACATGCGCCACTCTCTCGACGACAACGATGCCGGTAGACGCCAACTGTGCCACTTTATCTGGGTTATTTGTTAATAGTTTAACGCTTTGAACACCAAGCTGTTTCAAAATTTCGCCTGCTGGCGCGTAAATTCTTTCATCAACCTCGAAGCCCATTTGATTATTTGCATCGGCAGTGTCTGATCCTAAATCCTGTAAATTATATGCGCGTAGCTTATTCACAAGGCCAATGTCCCGGCCTTCTTGTGCTAGATAAACTAATACTCCGCTACCGTGGTTGGCGATGGTTTTAATCGCGCCCCGAAGCTGATCACCGCAGTCGCAGCGCAGGCTTCCAAGCAAATCGCCCGTCAGGCATTGCGAATGGAGCCTTACTAAAACAGGTTTGGTGATGTCTGGTTGTCCAATCAAAATGGCAACGTGTTCTTCGCCGCCATCTATTGGCCTAAATGCTATCAACTCCGCATTTTCAGCGTCGGCTAGTGGTACTCTAGCTGAAGTAGCTCTAACCAGCCGTTGCGCTCGCAGCTGCGGAAAAATGTTTATGGACTCTGTGTCAACCAAGAGGAGGCCGTTTTCCTTGGCCGAAGCCGCTAAGCGATCAAGAAGCGACGGGGGAATTCGAGAAAAAATAATGCTCGGGAGTAGCCGAGAAAACTTGATAAGCTGAATAGCTTTAGAGGCAATCCCATCACTGGGTTCCGGAACAATTGACAAATCAGTTAAATTTGGATGGCTAATCTGATCAGCATTTTTTTCGTGTTCAAAAACAGGGTTTGACAGTCTCTGGACAAAATCGGCCCCATTATCAGGGGGAATACTGATGCTTACAATAGCGGTGGGATCTCTGTTTAATTTAATCGCGGCGCTGCGATGGTTAGTAATGACTAACGATGGCTGGGATCCCGCTATTTGCGCTATTAGATCCAGCCCATTTGTTGTGGCTAGCTCAGCCGCCTGTACTATAGCTGCGGTTCTTTTAGTGCTATCTACAAGCATTATAATTGCACCTCTTCTGAGGTCTCCTATAGCCCGTTCGACAGACGTTTGGGCTGGAGACGAATCAGTAGGTACAATGTTGATTGCTTTGCTAGAGTAGTCACGAGCCTCTTTAAAATTTCTAAAACTAGTCATGGGTACGTTGAACCCTAAGCTGTCCGCTAGGTCAAGAGTTGTTCTTAATTTATTTTTGCTTTAATTAAAGAAAAGTACGAATTGGGAGCCAGACAGTGGTTAGGAGAGTTCAAGTATACAGAAACTTTAGTCAAGAAGAGCTTGATAGAGAATATGATAATTTAGAAAAAGTAGCCAATGCGGATAAAATAATAGAAACCTGGAAAAAAAAAGGAGAGCAGGTATCTTCCCTACTTTCCTGTCAACTCAATATTAGATATGGTCAACACGACAGGCAGGCCCTAGATATTTTCCCAGCAAATTCGGCTGGCGGACCAGTTTTGGCCTTTATTCACGGTGGCTATTGGTGTCGACAAGATAAATCGATAGCGCGATTTCTTGCTCCCCTTTATGTAGCTGCAGAAATTAACTTTGTGTGCGTTGGGTACAGACTGTGCCCTGAGGTTGCTATAGGGGATGTCGTAGCTGATATTCGCTCCGCTCTCGGTTGGCTCTATAAGAATGCCAAAAAGTTCGGTGGTAACGGCAATAAACTTTACGTGGCGGGTCATTCAGCCGGAGGTCATTTGGCTGCTGTTATGTGTGGGCCGCTAGGCCCTGGCCCAGAATATTTGAAAGGGGGCTGTTCTATAAGCGGATTACATGATTTAGAGCCTATAAGGCTATCTTTTTTGAATTCGAGCCTATCGCTTAGTCAGGAGGAAGCACGTCGGTTAAGCCCAATTTGGTTGTCCCAAGAACGGGGCGCAGATGACATAGAGTATCCGCCCTTAATAATAGCCGTAGGTTCCACAGAGGGTTCGGAGTATATGCGTCAAAGCAATCAACTAGAAAGTGCTCTAAGGAAGGCGGGGCAGCCAACTAACAGTTTAAAAATAGAAAATGGAAATCATTTTTCCGCTTGCGAAGCCTTTGCTGACCCCTCAAGCTCACTTTCGGATGCGATGCTACGATTGATTTTTTCTCCGCGGTTTTGAGCATGATTTGGAGGCATATATGATGATAGTAGCCCGTTTGGACGGAGTGGTTGTTGCTAGATCCGGCGATTATATAGAGGTAGAAAATAGCCTGTATTTTCCGCGGTCTGATGTTCTAATGAATTTTTTGGTTGAAACACAGACGCGAACTAGATGTCCATGGAGAGGCATCGCGACTTATTTTGACGTGGCGGTTTCAGGCCGGGTTATTTCGGATGCAGCATGGAGCTATGAAAAACCAAAAATCAAGGCACGGAGGATCCAAAATTATATAGCCTTCTGGAAAGATATTGATATTAGCAACTAGACGATGGAAACTTGATGGTCAGTTAACGTTTGGCATCGTTGACTATAACACGAATTGGCGGACCGCGTAATGAGGCAACTTTTGTTAGTTGAAAACGACTCTAATTTTAATTCCTCTCTTAAAGAACAATTGGAAGTTGATGGTGCGTTTGAGGTTGAATTGGCTATTGGCCTGGTTGCGGCAGCACGTATCGCTGACGAAATAAAACCAAATTTAATCTTGATCAACATAGAGACGCTAGTTGCTGATTTAGGAGGTAAATTTACTACCCTAAAAAAAACATGCGGCTATGCACCTATATTGGGGCTAGTTCATTATGGCGTAAACCTGGAGGTTATGGAGGAGCTAGTTAGTATTTTTGATGATATTGTACTTAAGCCTGTAAAAATAGGAGAATTGCTAAAACGAATCGATTCACAATTTTTTGAAGGCGATAAAAGTACAGCAGAGGAGTATGAATTTGGACCATACAACTTTAGACCAACCGAAAAACTTCTCATTGGCATCGATAATGATAATCACGTAAGACTGACAGAGAAAGAAACGGCAATCCTGGAGGAGCTATATCACGCTAACGGCAACATTGTGGCTCGAAAAGATCTCTTAAGCAGGGTTTGGGGGTACAGCGAAGAAATCTCATCGCATACTTTAGAAACTCATATGTATCGCCTTAGAAAAAAAATGGAGAAAAATCCGGCGGAAGCAGTTATCTTAATTACTACCGGCGGTGGATACCGTTTGGTTTTGTGACAAATAATTAGTTCGTGCAGACAAAGAGAGTGAAAGTTAGGTCCAAAAATATTTTAATATTTTATTTGGACACATAATGGGGAGGTAAGGCTTTGGCCGATAAGCCTAAATTTATGGTAAAGTTTTGGGGCGTGAGAGGAAGCATCCCCTGCCCTGGCAGGTCGTATCAACGATACGGTGGAAATACGTGCTGCGTGGAACTGCGTTGTGGCGATCACACTATAATATTTGATGCCGGTACAGGGATTCGCCCTTTGGGGAACGAGTTGGCAAAAAACAAATCTCTGGACTCAGACATTTTCTTTAGTCACGCACACTTGGATCATATAAGCGGTTTTCCATTTTTTGCCCCGGCCTTTAACCCCAGGAATAAATTTAGAATCTGGTCTGCTGTATTTGATCAACAAATTCCTATGAAGGAAGTTTTTGCCAAGTTAACGGCCTCGCCAATGTTTCCTGTGTCTTTTGAAATATTCAATGCCCACTTTGATTTCAAAACCTTTGAGCCAGGAGATAGGATAAAATTAAAAGACGGAATCGAACTTGCGACTGTTAGACTGAATCATCCACAGGGGGCGACTGGGTACAGGGTTGAATTTGCCGAGAAGTCGGTCTGTTATATAACGGACACCGAACATAAACAGGGTGAGATAGACCATGATATTAAGGAATTAATAAAAGGAGCTGATATAGTTATTTACGATGCTACATTCACGGATGAGCAATATCCCAACTACGCGGGTTGGGGGCATTCTACCTGGCAAGAAGGTGTTAAGTTATGTAACGCGGCATCTGCAGAACGCTTAGTCATCTTTCACCATGATCCAGGAAATGATGACATCGCAATGGATGAAATATCCCAGAAAGCAGAACAGAGTAGACCAGGAACTTTGGTTGCTATGGAAGGCATGGAACTGAATATTTAAACCCTTTCTCTTTAATCAAGTCTAAGATCGGCGATCCTATGAGGTTAAAACGACTAGTTTATGGGTTGTCGACAATCTGCAGAATAAGGGAATTGGGATATTTTATACCATACAGATATGCAGCTGGAGCAGATCGAGAAGCACTAGACTATCCTTGGATAAAACAGCTTTTTTCAGTAAATAAAAAGCGGAGCTTTATCGAAACCCTAGAAAAGTTGACTCCTTATACAGAGGACCTAAAAAAAATAAAAAGGCATTCATCAGATCCAGATGAGCCGCGATGGGGTCAAGATTGGTTTCCTGGTTTGGATGCAGCTGTAGCTTATGGCTTGGTCCGCGCTAGGAAGCCAAAGCAAATTATAGAGTTGGGATCCGGTCATTCTACAAGGTTTTTATTGCGTGCTATAGCCGATGGAGGTTTAGATACAGCGGTGACGTGTGTTGATCCGGCCCCCAGAGCAGTGCTTCCGGAGCAAGAATTAGAGCTCATAAAACAACCCGTGCAAACGGTTCCCTTAGAAAAGCTGCCAAAGTTGATGGCAGGTGATATTTTGCTTATTGATTCGAGCCATATAGCCATGCCGGGGAGCGATGTGGATTGGGTGATAAACAATATTCTTCCCAGCTTGCCCAAAGGGGCCTTGGTTCATTTCCATGATATATTTCTTCCGGATCCCTATCCTGCTGAATGGAGGTGGAGAGAATACAATGAGCAAATATCGATATCTGCGTTAATGGCGGGCGGGCGTGTTACCCCTTTTTTTTCGAGTCATTTCGTTCGTAAATACCTATCCGAAAGCGTTGTGAAGTTGGGATTTGATTGGATACCCTTGGAACTCAACAGCTTTGAGACTAGCTTGTGGACGGAAATAGCAGGCAATGAATTTTATAAGAATTAACTGGCTGGGGCGGCAGGAGTCGAACCTGCGATCGCGGGATCAAAACCCGCTGCCTTAACCACTTGGCCACGCCCCATATCAATGACAATTAATTTTTTAAAGGAACCGAAGACCTCAAATATCAATTATCTAAAGCTTAACAACTACCTAAGTGTTGCGATATAATACTGTATGGAGATTTGTCAATGGCGAAACGTGTTAATAGTGATAATTTTCCTTGGAGCATAAAAGGTGTATCCGCCGACGCTCGAAATATGGCCAAAGCACGCGCATCTGCTGCAGGAATTACAATGGGACAGTGGCTAACGGCCGTTATTCGGGGAGAACACGATACGTTGTCCAGTATTAGCAAAGAGCAAGCCACTATTTCTAAAAAAGAATCAACTAACAATGAAAATATGAATGAGGAGATAAGGACACAGGAACTTCTGGTTGAGAAACTGAATCAAACAGAGGCCCGACTATTGGAGGCAATACGACCACTTAACTCTATACTAAAACAACTATCCCTTAGAATTGAAGTACTAGAAAATCGCTCTGAAACGGATCAATAGCGCAGACCTGTATATAGCCTGAAGGATTACTTTTTTGCCGAAGATTATTGGTTGTTATTTATTTTGTGTTGACAGGGTTGGTTGTGGCAACCGCTGGAGTAGTGTATTTAACAAACTCGGATTGTTTGGAGTATACTGCTGCAATCAGCCAAACGGATTTATGGAACAAGAAGTATGACCCAACCGTTAAATCCATGGAGCGTAAAAGGAATTGACGAGGACACCCGAGAGGTGGCCCGCAGCAAAGCAAAGGCAGCCGGCATCCCAATCGGTGCGTGGATTAATAAAGAAATACTCGGTTACGCTTATCCCAGCAATGAACCTCAACAGAAAATAAATGAAGTTGGCGATGCTAACGAGAAAGCAGCAAGCAAGGATAAACTATCAATAGAGGACAAAAAGGTATTAGCTCATATTGAAGCTGAGATAACAGCTTTAGACCAGCGAGTAGAACGGGAACTTCGCCCTATTATATTTGGCTTGAATGATTTAGCTGTCCGGTTGGTGGCAACAGAATCTCTAAAATCAAAGTCTAGGGGCGACCCTAAAACAACCCAACAGCAACTAATAGTAGATGGAGAGACAAAAGAAAAAGAGTCCACGGACAAGCAAATAATGCAGACGGACTTAGAACGAGACACAAACAAAACTAATGAGGAAACGGAAAATCAATCTGATTATCTTCCAACACCTACCCCTCCGACGGAGGATTTTGATATCGACTTGGATACGCCGCCAATTTTTAGAACCCCGGATCCGGAGACGGATGCAGTAAATGTTGGTGATAGAGCAGAATATTTAGATACTGAAAGTTTAGAAGTGCCGGGTCCTAATGATAAATCGAGAAAACGCAGTCGGTTTGTAGCGTTTTTTGTCGTTATATTTATAGTAACGGGGCTAGTGGGGGCGGGAAGTGTATTATTTCCAACATCGTCTGAGAAGGTCATTCACCGGGCCCAAAAGGTTGTTATGACTAATGTTTCGACAGTAGCTCGAACGTTTGAAGACGCTATAGTTTTCGCCGAGAGGTTGTTTACTCAGACACTGTTCAAGTTTATAGGTTTGGTGGATGACCCAGATCTTTCCTCTGAAAAGGATGAAAATCAGCTTGTTGAGTCGGCAGGAGTTGACAGGTCGACTCCTAAAAAAGATCAGAATGCGAAATCGGTTAAAACGGTTGAGCACAAGAAAAAAAAGTTTTTGCAATCCCCCAGTGATGTTAAGGGCGAAAAATGGGCTAGCCTGAAAAAAAAAAACACCACCAGACCCTCTGGTTAAACTAAAAAACCATTTTCAAAACGGCAATAGTCCTTTGAATAGCGTTGGTGAACAGCAGTACTACTATGAAAAGCTGACAACTAAGGCAAATAAGGGAGACGCTACCGCTCAGTATCTTTTGGGGCTCAGTAAACTAAGGGGCGAAAAAACGCAGAACTACGAGGAAGCATTGAACTGGTTTAAATTGGCAGCTATCCAGAAGCACCGTGAAGCTCAATACAATTTAGCTGTACTCTATGAAAAAGGACTGGGTATAGAAAAGAATGATATAAAAGCGCTACTATGGTATCACGTTGCCGCCGAAAACGAGCACCCTAAGGCACAGTTTAACCTGGCGGTATTTTTTTTGAATGGCCGAGGTACTGCCCCTAATCAAGAAGAGGCAGTTCGGTGGTTTACGAGGGCATCAAGTCAAGGCATTGATGAAGCCACCCAAAATCTTGTTTTGCTTTCCAAATTGGTTGACAACACGGAATTAAAAGCAAAGCAGCTTCGCGAGTTCCACAACGGTTTTGGGCTATTGACCCAATGATATTGAATTACTGAAAGATCTGCTGCGTAGTAGTTACGAATTTTCTAGCCAGCTGGAGTTTTGCCCAAATCATTTATTCATAAATAACGAAAACAACCTTCTCATAATTCAAGAATTTAAAAACGTTGATTCAAACCACCAACCAGTCTGCTTGATTTGATTAACTGATAGGGTGACGTTTATTTTATCATTTGGGCAAAATAAGGCAAAACAAGTGGCGCCGCTGCCTGACATTCCGACACTGACTACCCCTGGTAAACTTTCTAATTCTTCCAAAACATGGCCGATCTTAGGGGCCAGCTTAATAGCTGGGGCCATCAGATCATTTTCGGGGCGCCGGCCCAAAAAGTCGAGCAGGTCAGTCGCTCCAAAATTTTCTCCGGTCCGAGGCAAACTCAAGGGTTTAGAGTAGTCACTATCAAACGTCGTAAAAACTTCCTTGGTGGTCAACTCAATTCCTGGATTAACAAGGAGGACGGGTAGAGCGGGTGTTTTTTCAATTGGAGTTAAGATCTCTCCTATCCCTTGCACGCGGGCTGTTCGTCCAATAAAGCATACCGGTACATCGGCTCCTAGCAACAGCGCCATTTTCGTATTTTCAATTGGATCTAATGGAGAAATAGGTGATAGCAGTTGCAGTAAGCGCAGAGTGGTGGCCGCATCTGCAGAACCGCCACCCAGTCCAGCGGAAACGGGTATTTGTTTATGGAGTTTAATGGTTAGCGGGTGATACCAACTTGTTGCCTTTCGAAATATTGTCAAAGTATCGGAAATAATATTGGTACTTTTAATTTCCGTACAAAAGGGACCCTCCACGATTATATCATCTTTGATAGTATTCATGGATATCTCTATTGAGTCTCCAAAAGCACAGAATGTCACCAAACTATCGATAAGATGATACCCGTCACTTCGCCTCCCTGTCACTCTTAGAACAAGATTTAGCTTCGCGAAAGCGCAACTTTTAAGAATGCCCTGACTCGTAATCATTGCTTAGTTACTTTCCTGGCGAATGAGGAGATTTTAGACCATTCTTCACCTTATTTTTTATGTTGGCTGATAGTTTTTGGTCTGGCTCCATTGTTAAAGCGCGGCTCCATTGATAATAGGCTTCTGTTTGACGTCCAACTTGCCAGTAGGCATCTCCGAGATGATCGTTAATAATAGCATCATTTGGTCGGAGTTGTACGGCACGTTCCAAAATAGGAACTGCCTCTGAAAACTTCGAAGTGCGGTATAGAACCCAACCAAGACTGTCCGTTATGTACCCATCAGAGGGCCGCAATTTGACTGCTTTCTTAATCATTCTTTCCGCTTCATTTAAATTTATACCTAGTTCCGTCCAGGCATAACCGAGGTAATTCATCACAAAGGGTTGGTTGGGAGCTAGTTTAAGCGCCTCCAGGAAATCTTGTTCCGCTAAATCCCAGTTCTTAGATTGCTCGTACGCAATGCCTCTGCTGTAAAATAAAATCCAGTCCGTTTGCTGGATGTTTGTAGTAAATGCAATAGCGTCGTTATAAGCGTTTATAGCCTCGTGCCAATTTTTTTGAGTTCGCTGAATATCTCCTATTTTTGCTAGCCTGTTTGGGTCATTAGGTATTCTTTGTGCAAGGAGTTTAAGAAGTTTTATGGCTGCTTCGGGTTCATTTAGTTTAGTCAAACATGATGACTGTCGGAACTGGGCAATCGGATAAAAAATGGATTTTTGTGGTATTTTTTTGTATTCGGCAATGGCTTCAGAATACTTATTACGATCATGGAGTAACTCTCCTAATAAAATTTGAGCTTGTGGAAAGGTTGGCCGCAAATATAGTGCCAACTGGACAAAAATTAGCGCCCTATTACTTTCAAAATCATCTTGAAGCGCTTTGGAAATATCAAAAAGTACTTCTGCTATACCATCTTTTACGGAATTCGCAGAAATTTCTGCTAAACCCACAGGATCGGACTGTTTTAGTGATTTCTCGAGATTTTTATAGTCGTACTCGTGGGATTTTATTTCTTGTATAAGCTTAACCGCTTCTTCCACTCTTTTTGACTTAGAGTAATGGCTAGCAGCAGCTAATAAAAGTCGTGGAGGAGGAGGGGAATAATTAAGAGCTTTTTCAAAGGAATGATCAGTTATCTTATTGGCCTCTTTTCCTTGAAAAGCTAGCGCGGTGTGCAAAAGGCCGAGTAATTCGAAGCCTTTCCTATTTTCTAATGCCGAAAAAGTTTTACGCGCTTCCGTAAGCTTGTTTTGTCCTACCATAGCCCACCCAATCAGAAGTGGCCGAAGGACACTATTCAATTGCGATGGAGCCATATTGTTGAAATTCTTGATGGACTTGGCCCAGTTACGGTACTTCACATCATTAAGGCCAAGGACCAGTTTCTCAAATGGAAAATAATCAGTCTTATCCTGGGAATATTCCATAAGTTTGATAGCACGACTAATGTTCCCTGATTCTAATTCTGCAACAAAGCTATTTCTGAGTAGTTGAGGATTATTGGGTGACTTTTTGAGGGCGGTCTCAAAGCTGGCTGCCGCGTCTTTTAGGTCATAATTTTTGTATGCTAAACGACCCCTTAGATAATGGCCTGCTCCTGAGCTGGAGAGCATCGCTGAGGTTGAAGATACTTCCGGTTGTGGCGTTACACATCCAAACACTGCGGGGACAATAATAAAAACCGCTAAAAGTTTCCTAGTAAGCGCCATTCGTAGAGCCATATAAAACAGTTTTTGTGTAATAAATCGAAACATATAGCCACCCAACGATTTACATGTTTGGATAATTAGGACCCCCGCCACCTTCTGGTACAACCCAATTTATATTCTGCGATGTGTCTTTGATATCGCAAGTCTTACAATGGACGCAGTTTTGAGCATTAATTTGCAGGTGGGGGTTTTGCCCTTCTTCATCAAGCACAATTTCGTAGACGCCGGCTGGACAAAACCTTTGCTCCGGCGCGTCATAGTAACGAAGGTTAAAGATGACAGGTGTGTCATCGTCTTTTAAAGTTAGATGAATCGGCTGGTTTTCCTCATGATTTGTATTTGATATGAATACTGACGACGGTTTATCAAAGCTAATGACGCCGTCTGGCTTTGGGTAGTCTATTTTCTGGCTGTGCGAGGCAAGCTGAAGAGCCTCATGATCTGGGTGGTGATGAAGTGTCCAGGGAGCATTTCCGCGCAAGAGATAGGTATCTAGCCCAGCGTTTACAAGACCAAGAAATAAACCAGCTCTAAATCCCGGCCTTATATTTCTCACCTTATATAGCTCATCCCACAACCAGGTTTTAGTTAGACGGTCCTTATAATCGTGTATCTCTGTTCCACCTAATTTACCCTCTTTTCGAAACGCAGCTTCTATGGCCTCCGCCGCCGTGATACCAGATTTCATGGCGGTATGTGTTCCTTTAATCTTTGGAACATTTAAAAAACCGGCACCGCATCCGACGATCAAACCTCCCGCAAAAGTCAATTTTGGAATACTTTGAAAGCCGCCCTCGTTTAAGGCGCGTGCCCCGTATGCTAGTCGGCGTCCACCCTCAAAAGTGGTCCTGATTAAAGGATGGGTTTTAAATCTTTGGAATTCGTCAAAAGGACTTAAGTATGGATTTTTATAATCTAATCCAATTACGTACCCAACCGATACTTGATTGTCTTCGAGATGGTACATGAAAGACCCGCCATATGTGGAACCATCGATAGGCCAGCCAACAGTATGTAAGGCTAGTCCAAGTTGGTGCTTGTTTGGATCGACCTCCCACAATTCCTTTATCCCAATTGCGAAGGTTTGAGGGTCTACATTCTCACGAAGATTAAAAGTTTCAAAGAGTTCCTTTGTAAGGGAGCCTCTGCTTCCTTCAGAAAAGATGGTTTGTTGAGCATGCAGTTCAATCCCTTGTGTGAAATTGGCTGTCTCTTGACCGTTTTTATCAAGCCCCATATCGCCAGTGGCTACACCTTTAACCGAGCCGTCTTTGTTGAATAAAATTTCTGACGCCGCGAAACCCGGATATATTTCTACGCCAAGAGCTTCTGCCTGTTCGGCCAGCCATCTGCATAGATTGCCTAAACTGATGATGTAGTTTCCGTGATTATTCATCTGCGGTGGGGTGGGCATCCGGAAGCTTTTATTTTTGGTTAAGAAAAGAAATTTATCAGAGGTTACGGGCGTATTTAACGGGGCGCCTCTCTCTTTCCAATCAGGGTACAGCTCCGCGAGGGCTCGTGGTTCTAGAACGGCGCCAGACAGAATGTGTGCGCCTACCTCGGATCCCTTTTCGATAACGCAAACACTAATATCTGAGTCATTTTCGATACAGAGTTGCCGTAATTTTATTGCTGTGGATAGCCCGGCCGGTCCGGCGCCTACTATAACCACATCGTATTCCATAGACTCGCGGTTCATTGTTCCCCTCATAATTTTGCAATAAGTTAGTATTGTAATATGATACAGGGCTACCGATACGGCAAGCGAGGCGTGATAGTACTATGTCTGAAAACGAACAAAAAGGCATTATAAACGAAGAGACTACAAAACTATCGCTGTTGAAATGGCAGAAGGCCTCTGGGATTGATGAGGTGTTATCGGATGAACCAATAAATAGATTTACAGATTCGATTGAAAAAAAACACAGCCTAATGTCGACCGATCAAGAGGATTCCAGCTCGGAATTTCAACCCACTCAAAAGGTAGCTTCATTATCTGAAAGAGTGAACGATTCGGTTTTATTGGCGTCAGAGGCAGCAAGTTTGAAAGAACTGAAAAAAGTTTTATCATCTTTTGAGGGATGCGCGTTGAAGACGACGGCTACTAATTTAGTCTTTTCTGATGGAAGTGAAAAAGCTCAAGTAATGTTGGTCGGTGAGGCGCCTGGGGCTGAAGAGGACCGGATAGGGAAGCCATTCGTAGGGGCTAGTGGTCAATTATTGGATAAAATGCTGAACTCTATTGGATTGGATAGAAATTCAGTTTACATAAGTAATATTTTGCCTTGGCGTCCGCCGGGAAACCGAACGCCAACTCCGTCAGAGATAAACTCATGTTTACCTTTTATTCAACGCCACATCGAACTTATTAATCCTAGAGTGTTGATTTTGGTTGGTGGAACTTCAGCAAAAGCACTACTTGATAAAAGAGAAGGTATCATGCGATTGAGAGGGCGTTGGTTTGATTACAGGAAACATACAACAGGCACCTCAATACCTACTATGCCGATCTTTCACCCAGCGTTTTTATTAAGATCTCCCAGTCAAAAAAGTAATGCTTGGAAAGACTTGCTAGATATCAGAAAAACATTGGCTGAGCGTACAGCATTGGAATAATATAGAGAGGCTTGAAAATTAAGTTTGGCGCCAAGACTTTTACTCGATAGTCAAGGAAGAAGTTGTTCGATATGCCAAAAGTTTTTGGTGACTAGAGAAGAAGAGAAGAGAATATCATACCCCGATATATCAAACTAATAATCCTTTTGGTCGGCTCCGGGCTAATGCCGCATGTTTTATTTGCTGCAGCGGAACCTAGCCCTGAATCCACTATCAAAATGGATTTGCCGATACTTGTGGGCGAGAACCAATGGGTTGCGCCAACAGTACTCGGAGAGGATGATGTTAAAATATATAAGAGGATATTTTTTCTTCAGGAAAAAGGAAAATGGAGTGAATCAAAGAAACTAATTGGCAAACTCAATAACAAAATACTGATGGGGCACGTAGCGGCGCAAAAGTATCTCCATCCAACGAAGTATCGATCAAAATATGTTGAACTTTTACAGTGGCTGCGAAAATATGCGGATCATCCGCAGGCTCGCCGGATTTATGCCCTGGCATTACGCCGTCGTCCAGCAAACTGGAAAATGCCGCCTGGACCCGTCGGCAGAGTTTTGAGGGGAAATGGTGCCTTAGAAAAAAGAAAGGCCGATATAAGTTACAAATCCTCGGTGAAGCGGTCAAAACGGGACCGGCGGCAAGTGTTAGTATTCCAAAAGGAAATGCGGCGGTTAATCCACAAAGGGTGGCCAACAGGGGCCTATAAGAAACTGTCTAGTTCGTTATACAAGAGAACACTGGACCCCGTTGAAATTTCTATGGCTCGAGCAGAGATAGCACACGGGTATTTTATTTTCGGTAAAGATAGACTTGCCCTAAGTCTAGCAAAAAAAAGTTTGTCGAAACATAGCGAATGGGCACCCATTGCGGCTTGGGTGGCGGGGTTATCGTCCTGGAGGTTAAACGATATCAGTCAGGCGGCCAGTTTTTTTGAAATCCTTGGAGGCCACAGTAGAGCTGAGCCCGATCTCAGAGCAGCAGGCGCTTTTTGGGCTTCACGGGGTCATCTAATCAATCACCGACCAAAAGAATCCAGTAAATGGCTTCAAAAGGCGTCGCTTATTCCGGGCAGTTTTTATGGAGTGCTTGCAAGGCGGGCGCTTGGTCTTAGTGTGGGGCTAGATCTGGGGGAACTTGTTGATAAGGATGATTTTTCTACAAAGCTTGTTCGCTTTCCTCGCGGAAGGCGGGTAGCGGCTCTTTTGCAACTGGCTCGTAATGGTGAAGCGGAACGAGAGTTAAGAGGACTGTTTTATTCTCTTCCCGATAAATTTAAAATATCTTTAATGGCGTTTGCTAGTGCCAATAGAATGCCGGGTTTGGCAATGCGATCTGCAGGAATTGTAAGAAAAAATGGAGGTGCCCCGTATTACCCTGGACTTTACCCCCTTCCACAATGGAATATCCCAAAGGATATATCAATTGATCCCGCCCTTATTTACGCCATTGTAAGACAAGAAAGCCAATTTAATGTTAGGGCGAAGAGTGCTAGAGGGGCTCGAGGCCTTATGCAATTAATGCCGCGAACAGCTGCGGCTATAGGGAAAAATAATTTATTTCGGAAGGGAAAAGGGCGAGACGCTTTATTCAATCCTCGGATAAACATACGTTTAGGAGGTAAATATCTGCGTCACCTGATGCGAGGACATATAGAATCCAGAAATCTATTTAAAACGCTAGCAGCATACAATGCTGGTCCCGGGAAATTGAGCAGGTGGGAGCGATCGATTGATTACCAAGAAGATCCACTGATGTTTATAGAATCGATCCCCTCGCCTGAGACAAGGCACTTTATAGAACAAGTATTACTAGGCCTCTGGATATACCGATTCCGACTTGATGAACCAGCTCCAACCCTGCGGCATCTTGCAGAAGGCATCTGGCCTAAATACGAGTCGGTATCAGGGCAAACTATGGGGAGAATCGATAATGCCAGAAATTGACTGCTCGCGAGAATTTGTCCCGGTAAACATTTGTGTTTTGACTGTCTCGGATACGAGACAAGCTGCCAATGATAGGTCAGGGGACATTTTGCAACAGAGAATAGAACAGACTGGCCACAAGTTAGTGGATAGGGCGATAGTTACGGATGATATCGATTTAATACAGGAGAAGTTAAGGGCCTGGGTGGTTGATCCAAATGTGGATGCGGTGATATCGACAGGGGGAACAGGATTGACGGGTCGAGACGTAACCCCAGAAGCCTTTAGAGGGATATTTGAAAAGGAAATAGAAGGTTTCGGCGAAGTCTTTAGATGGCTCAGTTTCAAGAAGATTGGTACTTCTACGGTTCAGTCCAGAGCGATAGCGGGCGTTGCGGCGGGAACTTACTTATTTGCTCTTCCTGGTTCAACGGGAGCCTGCAAGGATGCCTGGGATGAAATATTATGTTTTCAGTTAGATATTCGTTTCCGGCCCTGCAACTTTGTGGAGATCATGCCGCGCCTGAGGGAACATGAACTCCACGGAAGGAGCTCCTAGGTTATGCACAAAGATCCGGGCCATGGTCGACGTCTGTTAAGGTTTCCAGTAAGCTTATTTTATCACCGTTACGGAAATGATTAATAGTATCAGATAAAGCAAACCGGGTAGACCAGCGTATTTTACGGAGATGGGGCAAGCCTGTATACTTGCTGAGTCCGATTAACCAATACCCCCCGTCTTTAGCGGGTCCAAATACAGCATCAGCCCTACGCAACTCTGAAAAGGCCGTTCGTATATGTTGTTTTGAAATTTCTGGGATATCGCTGCCTATCAAAACTCGGGGGCCGGCGCCAACACGGGTGAAAGCCCGTTTCATTCTTGCACCGAGGTCCCCGCCACCTTGGCTGTGAACTTCCCATCCTAAGGTAGTATAAATGGTTGGTTGTCGTGCGGCTGCGTCCGGGGTGACAAAGAGATGCCGGCGGCAAGGTAAGGTGGAATCCAGTGTTTTCAGGAGATTTAAGAGCTGTTTGCGGTACCAAAAAGTTGCATTGACTAGTCCAATATCCTTCGCAAGACGAGTCTTTACCCAACCAATTTTGGGTTGTTTAGCGAAAACAATCAGATGGTTATTGGGATTCATGGGTATTTATTAACCATAAATCTTGGAAATCCAATTGGGTGGGACTCGGAGGAAATACAATGTCAAGCAGGTCAAATTTCGTATGACTCGAAACATGTAGCCATCTTGTTGGTATCGAGTAGCAGAAGTTGTAGCTTTGACATCAAGCAAAGCGATACGCGACATTCCAATCCTCCTCACTAAATCAATGTCCTCCATTATTGTCCACGATTTGTATCCTCCCAAGCGGCTGTAAAACCGTCTATGTATTATCAAACCTTGATCCCCGTAGGGTAGTCCAAGCCAGTTGTTCCGAAGACGCACGACCTTTTCAATAAATCGGGCTTTACTATCACAGGCGCTTAGAGCAAAAGTGAATACGGCAGCACGATTTAAGTTGGATTCGAGTGTCGTAAAGACGACAAATGAAGCGTCCCATCCAGATGTTAAAATCGTATCAGCATGCAGGAAAAGGAACCAATCCCCAGTGGCACTTTTCACACCAGTGGCAAGTTGAATTCCACGACCCTTGTCGCTTTTGATAAATTTTGCTCCAGCTCTCTCAGCTATTCTTTCTGTATCATCTTGGGAATGTGCGTCCACTATCACGATTTCAAGCGCTATGCCCCGTTTGGAGGCAGAACTCAGCGATTTTAATGTTGAGGGAAGTGTGTCTGCGGCATTGAAAGTAGGAATTATGACCGATAGCTTAACGGGTTCGGTTTGCCGGGGCTTTAAAGGACCGGTTTTAGGGGTTATATGGTGCTCACCTGGTAACAAAGTATTTTTCGTTTTTTTTGAGCCAATGTTGACTTTAGTATAATATAAGAATAAGGGGCTGGATGATAGGCTTATATGCAAATTGAAAAAAAACGCTGTGCCAGATTTTGATATTGAAGACAATTTACGCCTTCCATCACCGGCTTTAATAGCTGGAGTGGACGAAGTAGGGCGAGGCCCTTTGGCGGGTCCTGTGACGGCTGCAGCGGTTGTTTTACACCGCGCGAAATGTCCAAACAGGGTGCTATCAAAAATAAACGACTCTAAGAAACTTAATGTCAAAACGCGGCAATTTCTCTTTGACGAGATCCAACAAGTCTCAGCGATTGGTATTGGTTGGGCGAATACAGAAGAAATTGACAGAAAGAATATCCACTGGGCAACCATGTTGGCAATGCAGCGCGCTATAATTGCGCTAGAGAGGAATTTGCCAAGGAAACTGGACTTTGCCCTAATTGATGGAAACAGAGTTCCCGAGCTCAATTGTTCAGCAAAGTCTGTGGTAAAGGGGGATGCCAAGTCGATGTCTATTGCAGCAGCATCAATAATAGCGAAGTGCACGCGCGATTCTTATATGAACAAACTCTCTAAGCGTTATCCGGGGTATGGATGGGATCGGAATGCTGGATATGGAACTCGAGAACACCTAGATGCCCTAAATTTTCTAGGCTTGACAGACCAACATAGGAGAAGTTTTGGGCCTATTGCGCGTCAAGTGACACTCAGACCGAGGAACAATGCATATCAATTTGTTGACGATAGCTAATTGTAATCACAATATGTTGTGGATAACTCAACTAACCAATTGACTCCAAAGGTTTTTTTCTACGACAACTTGACCGTAGGGGCTGTTTAAGCAATTATACGCGCCCCCGTTCACCGTTAAAGGTCATGGTTATGTCCAGAACCAAAGAATTCTCAAGCGATACGATAATCGTTGGTAACTGTGTGGAGGTGCTTGGGGGGTTACCCAAGGAATCGATCGACTTAATCTTTGCTGATCCGCCCTACAACTTGCAACTATCTGGAGAACTCCTTAGACCTAATAATTCCAGGGTAATGGGGGTAAACGATGATTGGGATCGTTTCGCTAACTTTGAAGAATACGATGCTTTCACAAAAGATTGGTTGGGTGCATGTCGTAGAGTTCTAAAGCCAACTGGATCCCTTTGGGTTATCGGGTCTTATCATAACATTTTCCGTGTAGGTACTATTCTGCAAAACCTTGGATTTTGGATCCTAAACGATGTGATATGGCGCAAAACGAACCCTATGCCAAACTTTAGAGGACGGAGATTTACAAATGCTCACGAGACATTAATTTGGTGTGTTAAAGAGCCCGCCGCCAGGAATTATACTTTCAATTACGATGCCATGAAATCACTAAATGAAGGGTTACAAATGAGAAGTGATTGGCTTTTACCGTTGTGCACTGGAAATGAGCGTCTCAAAAAAAATGGACAGAAGGCGCATCCAACTCAAAAGCCAGAAAGCCTCTTATCTCGTGTGGTGTTGGCTTGTTCCAAACCGGGTGACTTGGTACTCGACCCATTCTCCGGTTCCGGAACAACCGCGGCTGTTGCTAAAAGATTTGCGCGCCGTTACATAGGTATAGAACAAGACATAGAATATGCACGACTATCGAAAAAGCGCATAGATACGGTGCAGGAACTCCGTGACCCAGAGATTCTAAGGATAGAAACTAAAAGAGCTGCTCCCCGCGTTCCTTTTGGCAGTTTGTTAGACCGAGGGCTGGTTGCTCCAGGGGAGGTAATGTTTGATGTTAGGCGCCGCTGGCACGCTAGAATTAGGGCAGATGGAATGCTGATATCGGACACGGCAAAAGGATCTATCCATTCCGTAGGTGCGGCAGTCCAGGGGGCTCAGGCCTGTAACGGCTGGACTTTTTGGCATGTGGATAGGAAGGGAAATCCGGTGTCAATCGATATATTTAGGCAAATGGTTCGTGAAGAATTGGCGAGTTGAAATGCGCACTAACCTTGGGAAAACCCCTCATCTTCCCTGACCCACAGCAACACCAGAAGCCCAAACAGCCAAAAACACACGGCTACAGCCATCCCGGCGCGCTGGCTTTCGAAGAAAAGCACTAACCAGCCAAAGATTATGGGGCCGGCGAAACTAGTGGCTTTTCCCGATAGG
Source organism: uncultured Nisaea sp. (assembly GCA_964342575.1). Taxonomy (GTDB): domain Bacteria; phylum Pseudomonadota; class Alphaproteobacteria; order Thalassobaculales; family Thalassobaculaceae. The sequence goes on from CAYFGZ010000001.1 coordinate 87,728, forward strand.
GCAAACAATCCATACATTTGACCATGCATGCTACTGGGAGAAAGTCTGGCTAAGAGAGCCCTGCTAGATGATTGAGCCGGACCAATAAAAAAGCTCATGCCCATGCTAAACAGCCAAAAGAGGCCGGTAGTTTCGATAAACAAAATAGCACTACCAAATGTTAAAAGTCCTGTTAACGCGATTATGATCGTCAACTTGGAACCGATTTTGTCGTCCCACCAAGCAAAGAAAAAGGCTCCAACTCCTGCGGAAATATTCATGGCTATTCCAAATTTCAGAATATCATCAAAACTCATGCCAAAAGTTCCTGCAGCATATAGCCCTCCAAATTGAAATACTACAAGTAATCCGTCAGCGTACAACATCCGAGCCAAGAGGAATAAAAGAACGGAAGGGTAGTGCCTAAGAGTTTTGACGGTCTGCAGTAGGCTTGTCAAACCGTTAGAGACGGCTTGAGTAATCGAGGCGCGCGGGGAACCCTTTTGGTCTACATAAATAAAAAACGGGACACTAAAAATAATCCACCAAAGTGCAACTACTAGGGCTGTAGCACGCAGATGCTCTGCCTTATCGGTATCCAACCCCAAAAGGTCGGGGTCTGCCCTTATGAGTGTAAAAAGGCAGATAATTAAACAAACTATAGCTCCAAGATAGCCTGCACCCCAACCCAAGCCACTTATGCGGCCAAGAATAGTGGGGTGCGCAATCTGAAATAAAGTGGCGTTATAAAAAACAGTAGACAACTCGAAACCTATGATACCAATAGATACACATATGAGCGTTAGGGGTATGGAGCTAGTCTCGGGAGTAGCAAACCAAAGGCCTAAGGTTGCCAATATAGAAGCTGTACTGAAGACCAGAACCCAAGTCTTACGGCGTCCGGCTTGATCTGCGATTGCCCCAAGTGCTGGCGCCGTAACAGCAATTATAAAACTAGACACTCCGACTGCTTGGCTCCATAGAAATGTACCTTGAATTTCATTTTCAGCCACGGCTTTTATGAAATAAGTAGAAAAAAGAAAGGTCAGAATCAGCGTTGGGAAAGGGGAATTTGCCCAATCGAATAAACACCACGAGATTACAGCCTTGTTATTCGAATTTCCTGATCTATCGGTTTCTGCAGAAGTTTCCAAAATATTAGCCCTTAAGTTTAACTAAAAAGTTATATTGTTCGACAATCGAGTTAATAGATTGATCATGAATTACAGGTGCTCCATTGTCCTAAGATGGCGTTTATAGCAGTAATGAAAGCGATAGGTTGATCGAGTGTTAGATGGTGTTGGGCTTCCGGGATAGGAATAATAGGCGATCCTCTGGGCATTAAACTTTTCATATAATCGACCGTCTCTGTATCCATAAGAGCACTTTTTTCTCCGTAGACGAGTGCCATCGGGCAATCGGCCTCAGCTAAATATCGATAGTAGGGCTCTCTCAACCGCCCGGAACCCATAGCGGTTTCATCGAATTTCCACGTCCATCCTTCTGGAGTTTGTGTTATAGAATGATGAGCAATGTGTTTTACAAGAAATGGGTTCTCGCATTCCTGTTCTGGCAAAAGTCTGAAGCGTCTGGCGGCAGATATAAAGTCCCTATAATATCGTTTCTTACTGCGACGCCGAATTTTTCGATTCGCTGCGAGTTTGGGAGGTCTGACAGGAGAATCAACCATTATAACACCACAGACTTTTTTTCCATGAAGCTGAGCAAACTTTGTTGCTATCAGCCCACCAAAACTGTGGCCTATAAGATAACTATTTGCATCGAGTTTGGCGTCGTCGATTACGGCTAAAAGCTCTGCAGCACGGATTTGGACGTTATATTCATCTCGCCGCCCACTGTCACCCATTCCTGAAAGATCCAGGGCTGCTACTTTTCGGTGTCGAGCAAAAAAGGGGGCTAAGAAACTCCACCAATGTGCGTGGCCTCCTCCTCCATGGATAAATAGCAGCCCTCCTTTACACTCCTCGGGAGTTGGCCCCTCCCACAGTAGATAATGTATATTGCAGTCGCTCACTTTAACCACATGTGACGACACATTTTGGGATATTGCCCATTTAAACCATTCTGGTCTGGTGCCTCCACCTGTACGGCGTACTTTCCTGGCTTGGGAAGTTTGAAGGTTTTTTATTTTTGAGCTATTGTCCATTTTTTACTTTCTACAGCCGACATCGGTTCTTCGGAACGTTATTGTAGGATTAAAGTGATAATAGGTTGAAATACATGTCTTCTTGACGTGTCGCAATTCCAATTTTGTTTTTTGACAGTTAAATTTGAATGGAGTTCTGCATGGTAAATATAAAACTGGGGGTCTTCAAAATGGTTGAGCAAGCCCGGAAAGAAATTGAAGAAGTTGATACAATTGACGCCATAGCCGAATCCATGAATCCCGATTGTTTAGTCATCGATATCAGAGATGTACGAGAGAGAAAAAGAAATGGGTATATTCCTGGAAGCTTTCATTGCCCGCGTGGCATGATTGAGTTCTGGGTGGATCCAGAAAGTCCCTATTTCAAAGAGATTTTCAACGAAAAAAAACGCTTTCTTTTTCATTGTGCGGCGGATTGGCGTTCAGCTTTAACCGTGCAAACAGTTACCCGGATGGGTTTAGAAAACGCAGCTCATATAAAAGGAGGCCTAAATGCTTGGTATGAAGCTGGGGGGCCATTTACCAAAGACGAGGCGTAGAGATGGATACAAAAACCATAGGCAGATCTTTGGACTGCCAGATTAGCAGTTTTGAACCATGGTTAGCGTCTATACAGTCACTAACCCCGAAGATAGTGAAAGCCCAGGATGAGATTGACCGGGAGCGTCGTCTCCCGGCGGAAATATTGGGTGAGATGCATCGGGCCAAACTTTTTAGGATGTCGCTTCCAAAAACGTTGGGTGGCGGGGAGTTCAGTCCCGTTCTTCTTTCGAAAGCCGCCGAATTATTAGCAAAAGCAGATGCAAGTGTGGGTTGGTGTTTTGGTCAGGGAACTGGCTGTGCCATGTCTGCTGCCTTTCTGGATTTTGAAATAGCCCGCGACGTTTTTGGTCCAATGGACGCCGTTTTAGCATGGGGGGCAGGACAGGCCGGCAGGGCCGTCGTTTGTGATGGGGGATATAAAGTTACTGGGACGTGGAGCTTTGCTAGTGGAGGAGCCCACGCAACATGGCTTGGCGGGCACAGCATGGTTTTTGAAGAGGACGGTAGTCCAAAATTTGATAACGGAGGTAGGCATGTTGACAGGACAGCCCTATTTAAGCGACAAATGGCCGAGATTAAAGACGATTGGCATGTGATGGGGCTAAAGGGTACTCGGAGTGAAACTTACACGGTTACGGATATGTTCATTCCAGAAACCCATACTTTGGATAGGGAGGCGCCAGAAGAATGCCGGGTTAAAACTCCTCTATATGTTTTTCCTACGACTCTCGTTTATGCTTCTTGCTTTTCCGGTGTGGCGCTTGGGATCGCTAGAGGGGCTATAGATGATCTTATAAATCTTGCTCGAACCAAAACACAGAGATCTGCCCGCTCTTCAATGCGCGATAGTCCCGTATTTCAAACACAATTAGCTGAGCTTGAGGCAAAGTTGGGTGCTGCTCGCGCATACCAGCAATCAACTCTAACAGACATTTCTGATACGGTTTTTGATACGATGGTTTTAACCACGGAAGATAGAGCTAAAATAAGATTGGCAACTACTTATGCAATTAACGAAGCAACAGAGGTAGTGCAAAAGGTTTATAGACTGGCTGGTTCGACAGCTATTTTTGAAAACCAACCATTTGAGCGTAGATTTAGAGACATGCATGCCGTATCTCAACAGATGCAGGCTAGGAACAGCCATTTTGAGACTGTAGGACGCCACATGATGGAGTTAGACAGCTCAAGTGCACATATGTAGCGCCATGTGCTGTTTGTAGAGTTCCTATGTCGAACAAGCAACTTGAGAAAATGCTGATTCAGGTTAAAAATGTGCCCCTGTGGGTTAGTGGAAACAATTTAAATATGAAATGGAGTTAAGAAATGTCTTTAGTACACGTGCTTGCGGTTATTACAGCTAAACCAGGAAAACGTGCTGAGGTTTTGGCGAATTTTAATGAAAATGTTCCAGCGGTTCATGCCGAGGATGGTTGTATCGAATATGGAGCGGTTGTGGATTGTATTGAGGCATCTAGTTTTGCCGCAGCATACGGACAAGATACCTTTGTGGTCGTAGAGAAATGGGAGAGCCTTGATCACTTAAAAGCTCACGCAGCTGCACCTCACATGAAAGCTTATGCAGAAAAAAACAAGGACTTACTGGCGGACCGAAAGGTTCATGTTATGACCTCAGCTTAGGGAAAATATATGGCAGCGAGCTCTGCTTAAAAAGGCACCGTACCCTTAACTACAGTTCGATGCAGAATGCGACGGTGTAAGCTCATGTCGAAATTCCGGTCGGCTCGATGTAAAAGGCAACGATTGTCCCATACGACCAAGTCCCCCGGTTGCCAGGAATGTCGATAAATATTTTCTGGGACCGTGGCTTGGTTAAGTAAATCGTTGAGCATTTGCTTTCCCTCACTTTCGGGAAGGCCTTCGATATGGCCAATGTGCATACCTAAATAGAGAGCCTTTCTTCCAGAATCAGGGTGGGTACGGATAATAGGGTGACTAACCGGAGGTTTTTCCTGCTTTTGTTGTTCGGTTGCGGGTATGTTTCCCGTGTTACGCCTGCTCGCTTCCCAACTGTGAACCCCTTTCAATTTTGAAAAAAATTCGCGCTGCTCGTTCGATAAAGCTTCGTAGGCCATATGCATGTTGCAAAAAAGAGTATCGCCCCCAGTTGGGGGCACTTCTATAGCGTGAAGCAGTGTAACAAAAGATGGTATGGCATGGTAAGACTTGTCAGTATGCCAATAATAATTACCGTCAGTATGAGGAGCTTTTGAGGGTTGTCCACTAACTGAGCTGATGTTTGTGACAGTATGGACGACTGGAAATCGAGTTCCATCTGGCAACCGTCCAACATGTCCCTCTAATTCTCCAAAATTCTTTGAAAATTCTGCCTGTTGTTTTTTCGTGAGCACTTGGTCTTTAAATACAAGTACGTGGTGTTCAACGAGAGCTTCGCTGATCTCTTTGTGCAAGTAGCTGGGGAGCGGTTCCCGGAGATCAATACCAGAAATTTGCACGCCGGCCACGCTGCTAATCCGTTCTAGACGGATCTGAAGTCGATGTGGAGGTTTTGTGTATAGCAATTTATTTGTTGCACTAGCTTTGTTCATCTTTAGCTCCTGCTGAAATGTTAGTAGAGGCTTGGATAATATGTCACGCAGTTTTTTGAGATTTCGTTTATGTTCACCAATACGATGGTCGTGTAGTAATCTCCTGGGAATTAATGAAGACATTAGTGACATGATTTTTCTTTCCGAAAAACCCAAACAAGCTGATCTTGGTGCAAAATATAGTCTAGAGTTGCTAAATTGACTCGAATGAAACGACTTTTTAAGGAGAAAGGGTTAAGTTATGAAGATGATGTTTCTTGGGAGTTATACCCCAAATGCCCTAAAGGGTCTGATAGGTGGCTCAGATCGCAAAGCAGCCGTCGAAGCTATTCTCGATCAAGTGGGTGGAACGTTGGATCAAATGTTATTTACCAGGGGAGAGTATGACATCGTTGTGATTGCTAGCGCTCCTGACAATACAAACCTACCGGGCATTACTGCTGCTTTGCGGGCTAGTGGAGCTTTTGAGAAGGCTGTTGCGCTGGAAGAAGTCGATATAAAAGAGGTAGTTGAAACAGCCCAGAAGATCTCTGGCGCCTACAAGCCGGCAGGTTGACTCCGGTAAAGCGTTGGATCAGCCTGAAGGCATCTGATAGCCAGGCGTGGATTTAGATAGAGAAATTTCCTCTTCCGTCATCTCTTGCTCGATGGTTTCGAATAGAGGAGAAGATAGGTATCGCTCACCCGTATCCGGGAGCATGCACAAAATTGTGGAGCCAGGTTTGGCAGCCTGAGCTACTTCCATGGCTACCGCAAACGATGAGCCCCCGGAAATACCTGTTAGTATGCCCTCCGACTGAGCCAGTTTATGGGCCCATTCGATGCCCGCAGCTCCGGCAACAGGGATCAATTGGTCAAAAAACTCTTTATCTATCGATTCTTGTAGTACTAACGGTATGAAATCCGGGGTCCACCCTTGAATGGGATGGGGTTCCCACGCTGGATGGCTGTGAGCCGGGGCACCGTCTGGTGAACGTCCTTGTTCAACACTGCTTCCCACTATTTGTGCGTTACTTGGTTCCGTAAGAATGATTTTTGTATCTGGCTTTTGAGACCTAAGAACTCTAGCCACTCCAGTGATTGTTCCTCCAGTGCCGTAGCCCGTTACAAAGTAGTCCAGTTTTTTATCTCTAAAATCAGCCACTATTTCTCTAGCGGTTGTGTTCTCATGTATGTTGGCATTATCCATAGTCTCAAATTGGCTAGCTAAAAACCAACCATTAGCTTCCGCAAGTTCCTTGGCTTTATTGTACATTCCAAAGCCTTTTTCGGCACGCGGAGTCAGGATTACCTTGGCGCCCAAAAAGCGCATCAGTTTGCGGCGTTCAATTGAAAAACTGTCCGCCATTGTAATGACAAGCGGGTATCCTTTTGCAGCACAAACCATAGCTAAACCGATCCCCGTATTTCCGCTTGTGGCTTCTATCACCGTCTGTCCCGGTTTCAAATCTCCTCGTCGTTCTGCTTCTTCTACTATGCTGATAGCAAGTCGGTCTTTGACGGAGGCGGCAGGATTGAAAAATTCAGCCTTGACGTACAATTCTATTTTATTTGGCGCTAAATTATTAATCCTTATGCAAGGGGTGTTGCCGATTGTATCAACCACAGACGCGTAAAGATGTTTGCGACCGTCAGTTTTCCTAGACGTTAGATCAGACATGGATGTACCCTTTATTAGTTTTGGTTCTAAAAAATGATCGTAGTTTATAAAAGCAGACAATGTTAAAATGAATGTTTTCTGGCGCACAAGTTAATAGATAAATAAAAAAAGATATTTCCAGATGGCGTAGGTTGCGGCAAACTCTAACTGCATTTGGCCGCCGTTTTTGGCATATTTATTGCCATGAAACATATATTTTATCGACAAAAAAAATTAGAGCGGTATGCCGGCTGGTGCTCAGTAACCTGTTGTATCCCATTTGGTAGTAATTTAAAACAATGGAGCGGGCGATGAGATTCGAACTCACGACATTCTCGTTGGCAACGAGATGCTC
>CAYFGZ010000002.1:0-88477 GCA_964342575.1 uncultured Nisaea sp.
TGCGAATTTTGTTTTGTGTTGTCTTATTATGTTTGCTCATCCATTTAGAACTTGCACCTACCCAATACGCATCGAAAGCGACAGTGGAAATACCGGCTACAGTATAGTAAGGCGTTTGTTCTGTAATGGCTCTCCAACCGCCGATGGATGTGATAACGCCGTCAATTACGCCCGACTCTAGCGCACTTGGAACATCCCCAAAAGACATGACCACTGGAGACGCCCCCCAAGAGGACACAGTAGGGTTAACGCCTGCAGCAAAAGTTCGTATCTTCCGGTCTTTCATTGTGTCAAGAGTTAGAAGCCGTTGCTTTCCAGCCATGCCTAAGGCGAAGCTGATATCAGCGAAACCAAACATCTCAATGTTATGCTTATCTTTTAGTCTTTTCTGCAGCATTTTCCCGGTTGGTTGATTTATTAGATCATGAACTGCACCTGCTGTGGTAAGAACGCCTGGTTGACCAACAATACTTAGCCAAATGTCCGTCGCCGCCGTTTTACCGGAAACGAGCCAACCCATTTCCAGATTGCCTTGGCTCATAGCCGTCATGGCGTCAGGGTCTTTGTAAAGGGCGCCGGCATAGTAGATTCGTACTTTACTGCCACTAGGAAATTCCGACTCAACTTTCTTCTTGAACCATTCCATGGCTACGGATGTCGGCATGGGCGGTGGGGGAATATCCGCTGATATTCTGATTGTAACTTTTTGAAGGCTTTCAGCCGTGGCTGTGTTTTGCTCAGCACCCCATGTTAGCCCAAATACGCTAACGAAGGTGACCATGGCAATTTTGGTCAATATAGACTTCATTGTTAGTATTCCTTCCCTGTTGACTTTATTCTGTCACGCAATAGTTTTGTACTGCCTATTTAACCAAGGAATGAGAGAAACCTGCAATAGAAAAAGCAAATTTAACCCGCTACGGGTTAAAATTTTTAGTTAAAGAGGTGGTTATGGAAACAAACTTTCTAAATTTAATAAAGTCTGGCGGTCTTATCAAAATGCCTCGTTTAAGTGCCACCCGAGTCCGCGAGGCGATCGAATCAGGCGATATGAAGCCAAGCGATGTCTTGTTCGAATATATATCTAATATAGATAAACATGAAACGCAGGTGGGAGCATGGTCTTTTGTCACTAAAGAAAATGCTCTGCAGAAAGCCACAGAACTAGATAAAAAGAAACCGGAGGGGGTTCTCTTTGGGGTGCCATTTGGAATTAAAGATAATATAGACACCTTTGATATGCCCACAGAATATGGGACGAATATTTATGAAGGATATAAACCTGTGCGCGACGCTTCCTGTGTCGCGGGCTTTCGTGGATCAGGTGCTATCCCTTTGGGAAAAACTGTATGTGCTGAATTTGCACATCGCGATCCCGGAAAAACTGCCAATCCATGGAATGTAGAGCATACCCCGGGTGGATCTTCGAGTGGGTCTGCTGCGGCTGTTGCTAGTGGAATGGTCCCAATTTCTATAGGGACTCAAACGACTGGCTCTGTCATCCGGCCAGCTGCCTACTGTGGGGTAGTAGGTTATAAACCAACCTACGGAGAGTTTAATATCTCTGGCGTGTTAGCAAATACGCCTAGTTTCGATACCTTGGGCTTTTTTTCGACTTGTGTAGAGGACTTAATTTTAATTCGAAAAGCTCTATTAGATCCATCGGTTCGGTTATTAAAAGAGTTTTCGATGAAAGAAGCTAAGGTGGCGATCGCAAAAAAACCTTATTGGGAAGAGGCTTGTTCCTCAAGCCAAAAAATGGTTGAAGATGGTGCTAAAATGCTAGGAAAGGCCGGTGCAAAAATTGTAGAATTTGACGATTGTGGCGCTTTCGAAAATTTATCGGAGGCTAACATCAGAGTCTCTGGTTATGAGTTTGCTAGAACGCTAGCTCATGAGCGGCTCATGTCATTGGAAAAATTAAGTAAGGTGTTACGTGAAGGTCGTATGGCCGATGGTTTGCGAATAGAATTTAATGACTACCTTGAGGCGAAGAAAAATATAGAGGAAGCAAGAGTAAGACTTGACCGGGCAATGGATGCCGTGGATTTTGTTATTTGTCCGGCGGCCCAAAGCGCGGCCCCGAAGGGTCTATCTGCGACTGGAAGCGCAGATTTTAACATGGCGTGGACTTCGCTTCATACACCAGTTGTTACCCTCCCGGTGGCATGTGAGCAAAATTCTGGACTGCCCTTGGGGCTTCAGGTGATTGGTTCGCGTCATGCGGATGATAAATTACTTAGCTACGCAAATTCGGTATTTAATGTATTAACAGAGTAAGCGGCTAGTGCAACTATAACTGTTTTACTCTTGTAGAAAAGATCAGAAAGGAAGCTCGCAATGAGCGCAATAAAAGGGGATTTCGTTAAATTAATTGCCAGTGTTTGGCATCGTTTTGTAATAGCGCAACAGGAAGCGGAAACGCTTGCCGACATGTTGGTACCCATGGACGATGCGGGTGAGGAAGTTGCAGAATATATTGAATTTGACTACGAGCCTTCAGATTTTTACTTAACCTTGGAGGAGTTGGCCGAGGTGGAGGAGAACAAATAATGGCCGATTTTTTGAATTTAAGTTTATGTAACATAGCCGAACTGATTTCTCATAGGGAATTAACCGCCGTGGAGGTTACGGAAGCAGCAATTAAAAGGGCCAATCGATTACAGCCGGTTCTTAACGCTTTTATTAATCTGGAAGCTGAAGAGGCACTAGACACAGCTGGAGCTGTCGACACGAAAATAGCTAGTGGGGAGGAAGTTGGAAGCCTGGCTGGTGTTCCGTTGGCGCACAAGGACATGTTTTATCGGAAAGGGAGACCTATTACATGCGGATCAAAAATTAGAGCCGAGTTTGTTGCGGATCGGACATCTACTGCTCTTCGCAGATTAGAAATGGCCGATGCTATTTATCTTGGTGGATTGAACATGTCGGAATTTGCCGTGGGGCCAATTGGTAACAACGTACATTATGGCGATTGCCTCAATCCGTGGAATCAAGATCATACACCGGGGGGATCATCTAGCGGTTCGGGTGCTGCCGTGGCGTCGCGCATAATATATGGCGCTTTGGGTTCCGATACGGGCGGTTCGATTAGAATACCGTCTGCCATGTCTGGAGTAGTGGGGATCAAGCCGACGCAAACCAGAGTTAGCCGATACGGGTTGATGCCGTTATCATTTTCATTCGATTGTAGCGGCCCGCTTACGCGGACCGTTCAGGATTCGGCAAGAATTATGAATATTATAGCTGGATATGACCCCTTAGACTCAACCTCAAGCAAAAGGCCTACCGGGGATTATGAAATTGCTTGCAGTGAACCAGTATCAAGATTGCGCCTAGGCATTCCTAATTCTTATTTTTTTGACGATCTTGATATTGAAGTAGAAGAAGCATTGAAAAATGTCAAAAATGCTTATTCCGACCTTAAGGTCGAACTTATCCCAGTGGACGTTCCTGATCATGACCATATTAATTTGATCTGGGCTGCCGCTTTGGCGGCTGAAGCATCAACGATCCACAGAAAATGGTTACGGGAACGACCACAAGACTACGGTCCAATGGTTAAACGACGTATTGAGTTTGGGCTGTATCAGCCAGCTACGCGTTATCTTGAAGCATTAAGCATGCGGGAACAATACTTGAGGGATTACTGTAATAGGGTGTTTTCTAAATGTGACGCACTGCTTGCTCCAACGCTGCCCGTCGCAGCTCCTCGTTATGAAGATTTGGACGTTGGAGGAGGAGAGGGGATGCCGGAGTTAGTATTGATGTTATCACGCAACACGAGGCCAATTAGTTACCTTGGTCTGCCCGCACTTAGCGTGCCGTGTGGCTATAACAAAAAGGGTCTACCAATAGCTTTTCAGTTAGTTGGACGTCCTTTCTCTGAGGCAAAACTTTTTAGTTTAGGGCACGCCTACCAGGTTTTGACGGAATGGCATGAAGAGATTCCGTCGATCGTGAGAGCCGAAACGTAAACTAAAAATATTTTTATAAGATTCGCGTTCCAAACTTTTTGATTGCGGGACCCGATAATTTTAACCCAAGGCCGGGTTCTTCATTAAGTGTAAGCCAGCCGGCTTCAATTTTTGGCGGATTTTCATATAGTTCGGCTTGAAGCGGATCGCGCTCTGGGTCCGTAAAAGATTCTACTATTCGGCCAGCGGGACTTCCGGCTACTAATGGGGCATGAATAAAGCAATCGTGATGAGGCGCGACATCAACATGGTTGAGCTCACAGAGTGCAGCGAGTTTTCTGCCCTCAGTAAATCCACCGAACATTGTACAATCAAACTGTAGTATTTGAATTGCTTGCTCTTCGATCATTGCTCGGCAACCGTAACTCGTAATTTCGCTTTCTCCCCCCGACAACGGGATATTCGTATGTTGCGAAAGTAATTTAAGTTCCCTACGATCATCGGTCCAACGTACAGGCTCTTCCAACCAAACGGGTTTAAGTGGCTCGAGAAGCCGAGCACCTTCGATTGCTGTTTTTAAATCCCATGCTCTATTTACATCAATCATGAGGTCGTTTTCGGTGCCAATAATTTCTCGGACAATTTCCATTCGGGCTATATCCTCCTTTAAAGTAAGCCCGCCAACTTTTCCTTTAAAACCTTTATGACCTTGTTCTACAAGCATCTGAATTTCGTCCCGCAGTTCGATATTATCTTTACCTTCCCTATAATACGCGCAAGTAACGTAGCATGGCACTTGTTTGCGATATCCACCAAATATCTTATAGAGCGGTAAATTTGCTACTTGCCCCATCACGTCCCAGCAAGCTATATCTATTGCTGACGAAATCCGAATTAGAGGCTCACGTCCCCAACCTTTTTCTGTGGCTAACCGGCTCGCTGTAAATCCAAATAACTTTTCATAAATTGATTCAGGAGTCAGGGCATCCATTCCCATAATCTCCCCCAGCAGGCCAGATTTTATGACATTAACGATAGGTGTTATGTCGGTATAGCTTGTGGCCAAACCAAATCCCTCAGCGCCATCGTTTGTTTTTATCCGCACCAGTAGTTCATTAGCGCTGGGAACTTTAAATAGGCTTACCCAATGGGGTCTTTTTTCGTCCGGAACAGTGAGGATATAAGCCTCTATGTTGGCTATAGCAGTTCTCATTGATAACTCCAGCTGCAAACATACCGATCGTGTGCATAATTAGCTTTAATCGTCGATGAAAGATAGACTTTAATTTCCAAAATGTAGCACCTGACATATTACTAGCGTGATCAATTTCATATTCCGAGAATACTAGATGAATCTGTGAACCTTGGTTATACATATCCATTTGTAAAATGGGGTGTGTATTTCAGAAATAATTCAAGGGTAATAAAAGTGATTTTTACACGCGGAGAAGACCTTGATGTAATTATCGTAGGAGCTGGTGTAGCTGGACTCTACCAGCTTTATCGTCTTCGAAAGTTGGGTTTGAGAGTGACGGTACTGGAGGCAGGGAGCGATGTTGGAGGGACGTGGTACTGGAATCGTTATCCCGGGGCACGGTTTGACTCTGAAAGTTGGTCCTACGGCTACTCTTTTTCGGAGGAATTATTTCAAGAATGGGACTGGCCAGAGCATTTCGCGGCCCAGCCAGATACTTTACGATACTTGAATTACGTCGCAGATAAATTCGATTTACGCCGTGACATAATATTCAACAGTCGCGTTGAGAGTGCAATTTTTGACGACAACACAAATATCTGGACTGTTACAACTGAAAGGAAGCGGCAATTCGGGGCCGGTTTTCTCGTGACAGCGCTTGGACCCTTATCAGCATTCACACTACCAAATATTCCGGGTAGGGATACGTTTAAAGGTCCAGCTTACCATACTGCCCGTTGGCCCCATTCACCTGTTAATATGGTGGGAAAGAATGTTGGAATTATTGGTACGGGAGCTTGTGCAATTCAAACGATACAGACGATAGCAAAAGATGTTGGCCATTTGACAGTTTTTCAGCGCAGTCCCAATTGGGCTGCACCATTAAATAATAGTAAAATTACTGAAGAGGAGCAGCGAAACATCAAAGCGAATTTCGCCAAAATTTATGAACGTTGTAAGGAGACGGTGGCCTGCTTTATTCACAATCCCGATCCGCGAAATGCTTTAGATGTGTCGAGTGAAGAGAGAGAAATATTTTGGGAACAGCGTTACGGGGAACCAGGATTTGGAATCTGGATAGGCAATTTTAAGGATATTTTGGTGGATGAAAAAGCTAACAAATTAATGACTGAATTTGCTGCCAAAAAAATTCGGCAACGTGTTAAAAACCCTGCGGTTGCCGACCTTTTAATCCCAAAGAATCATGGCTTTGGAACTCGGCGGCTGCCCTTAGAGAGTGGATATTATGAAGTTTATAATCAAGAAAATGTTATGCTCGTAGATTTAAATAAAACACCCATTGAATGCATAACGGAAAAAGGCCTTAGGACATTAGGAACTGAATATGAATTTGATATGATGATCTATGCGACTGGTTTTGACGGCGTCACTGGACCCTATGACCGGATAGATATTCGCACGACAGATGGCCGGCGGTTAAAAGATGATTGGGCCGATTTTCCAAGGACACTATTGGGGATGCAAGCTGAGGGGTTTCCGAATATGTTTATGATTTTGGGGCCTCACACGGCGAGAGGTAATATACCTAGAAATATTGAGGAAGTGGTAGATTGGCAGACAAATCTTATCAACTATACTTTAGAAAATGGCTTTAAACGGGTAGAACCAAAAAAAGAAGCGGTAGACCGGTGGGTTGTTCAAGTCTCTAAGGCTTCAGAGGGATTATTAATGAGCGGCATTGGATCATGGCAAACTGGCGTAAATAGTAATGTTCCAGGGCGTGATAAGCCGAGAGTGTTGGCTTATAATGGTGGCGCAGTCCAGTATAGAAAGATAATTCAAAGTGCTGAGGCTGGGGCGTACAAGGAATTTCAATTTGCGTGATTTAGCCATTTAAATTGTTAACCCATATAGCTGCGGCGCCCGGAATTTCGAAGAAATATGCGGACTAGATGCCTCTTGTCCTCGACTTTTTTTGAGTCTCTATAATCCGTCCTGGAGTGAGCGACAGCGAAATTATTCATGTATTGAATTTGCCCAGGCTCCAGGTCAAAAGTTATATGATTTATAGGGTCACTCATTATATCAAACATTGTTTCAAGCGCTTCTTGGCCTAATTCATCGAAGTCTTCGCCCATTAGCTCGTAACCTTTGTACAGTAGCCACTTTATATAGCGGCCTCGCACAGTCTCTCCGTCATAAGAAAATATGGGATAGAAGTGCACAGAATCATTTCCTTCGGGATGTTCACCTTGTCGGTTCCACCAGAATGGTCGATATAGTCGTTTAAGATATTCGGGGTATTGTTGGCGCAATATGTTGTGCACATTCAACATACTCGCCACTCGGCTTATCCCTCCTTTCGGAGCCGTATTAAGAGCTAAAAGCCCTATAAATGGAGGTGGAAAATTGAAGCCGTAATCTGTGTGCCAAGATAGTTCCTGGTTGGTAAGGTCACCTCGAGTGCGCGTAGCGATTTTTGCGCCTGTGTCTATCACATCATAAAGAAGGCGGCCATCAAAAGACTGTGCAACTGGGCGTTCAATTAAGCTACTCAGCACCCAATATATTTGTTTCATCTCCATCTTGTTAAATTCGCCAGCCGGTAATTTATTTAATATCGCTAATCCCGTGCCATTAATAAGTTTGTTTTGAACGTCTTTCATCAATTTTATGCAGTGTGCCAGCTCATAATCAGTCGCATCCAGCACTTCTATAGGGACAGGATTTAAACGAAGTAGTATAATGAAATCTCTAAGCTCGTCGACTACATCGTCTGGAAGTTCCACGAGCCACGATTGATCTTTTATGGAATCACGTTTCCAGGCAAGAGGACTGCAGATTTCTTTGTTACATATTTTGGAACGTTGGTCTGGTCGAGTATCCATGGTGTTGAATCCACAAATCAAAGAACTATGATGGTATCAATTTAAGTCGTATGGAAAAGTCTGTCTTTAATATCCCGGTGCGTTTATTCAGTTAATGATTTCTTGTTTTCTACATCATAGTCTACTCTATCTATCTGTTACAAAGTAAGGTTTGCCATATGGATCTAAATATAGTTTCTTCATCTCAGAAGCATTGAACGGGCGTGATCCCAAACGGCCAAAAACTGCGATTTGCCCCCCCGTTTCATCGACACCTCTATCGCGATCTAATCCTTTGGATAACGACAAGGCGGGGTACAACGTTTTCCTCCAGGCTATTAATTTCGGCTTTGGTTCCGGACTAAATCCATAGTATCTGGGTTGAGTATCAGGAGCTGTTAACTGTATAACTTTGAGTCCGTTCACGCCATCTGCAACGTAGGCAAAAAGAGAAGCATTTGTAGTCCCGACTATGACATCGCGTGCATCTGTGATAAGTCCGTCAGCATCGAATATGCTCAAAAGTCTCGGCTTTTCGGGGTTCTTGACGTTAATGATAGCCAGACCCTGGGAGCCTGCAGCTACGTACGCGTAGGTCCTCGCAACATAAAGTTTTTGAGCATTCTTAAGCGGTACTCGTGCGTCATTAACTGGTTTTGGATCTAGAGGATTCGTAATATCAAAAACCCTAAGTCCCTTATTATCCGTCACGAATAAATATCGAAATTGGACTGCCGTTGCTCTTGGATCTTGCATTTTAATTATCTTAATTAGCTTTGGCTTTAGAGGGGTATTTAGATCCAATACCACCAATGAGTTGTTCGTCGTAATATAAACAAAGTGACCGGCGATAGTTATATGTCGGGCTCCGGTCAGAACATTATTCTCATTCCAAGTTAACGCTCGGGTTAAAAAATTATTGCGGGGTAGCCCGTCGGCTAGCGTATTTACATCAACAAGAATCAATCCGTCCACGGAGTCTGTTACAAGTGCGTAATTATAAATTGGATGGAAAGGTTGTTCCTGATTGACAGTACGCATAAGATCGCCTGTATTTCGGGGTGGGTGTATAGGTTGATTAGTTGGTAAGGCAATACATGTTGCGTTTGGTGATTCTACCCTGGTGTCATGCCCAAGAGGAGAGAAGGGAGCTGTAATGATCCGTTGGCTAAACCCTTTATTTGATATCGACGCTACATCGTAAACATTAAATCCATCCGTTCCACTGGCAGTAAACAGGTATTCACCTCTTAATTGAATGCAATTGATTGAATCATTTGCATCATGTGTTCGACTGATTGTGAGTTCTTTATTTCGATCTTGGTGTTCTTGGAACCAGTCGGGAAAAGCAAATTTCTGCAGGTAACTGCCAATAACAGCCTGTGGCTCGTCCCATTCAGTCACCTGAACGGCTTCTATTCCACCTTTCCCTCCTATCCAGGTGTTATATCCTATAAAGTTAACAAAATTTGTGCCGTGCAGTAATAATTGAGCCATTCGGGCATTGTTATCATTAGCAGCTGACAGATGGCAGTCTGAACAAGTTTTTGTTTCTTCTTTTCTAACTGTATGCGGAAAATGTGGCGCAAAGGCTTGGCTGGAATATCCGCTGGCGGCAATCGGAGGTTGTTGAATGTATAACTTTTCCCGGTTGATGTTAGTTGAAGATAGCACCAGAGCTGATGTTGATCTAATAGGGGCAATTGTATTGCCTTTAGCTGTACCGTGAACACCCAATTGAAACATTTGATCTCTTACAACCTGTGGATTGTAGGTAGCATAGTTTCTTGTTTCGCCTCCTTCGTAATGATGTCGTTCTGTCTTCCAATTTGCTTCAATTGGGAGATGGCAACCGCCACAACTAGTGGTCCAAGATAGGTGGCATGTAAAGCATTCCATCTCGTCTGGTTTGTGGGCTCTGCCATCCGATGGCACGTCCATTCCCCACTTCATATTGTTGGGATCGGCTTTCATCAGCTTAGCTCGGGCGGATTTTTCATTATAATGCTGGTGCAGTGGATCGACGCTGTCTTTCACGAGAGAAACTTCCCACTCGAGACCAGGCCACAAAGCAGATCGTTGAAATAGTGAACCGTTCCGCCATTCAAATCTGCGGGAGCCATCCGAGTTTCGTGTTATGCTAATATCATTTCCTCCTTTCGGAGCAGCCGGTCCTGAAGTAAGCAGTGTTGGATATTTATCGGCCGTTCCGTGACAATCCTGGCAGGTTATCTCTATCGCATTCGCTACTTCGCCATAAAGATGGCCGTTTCCGTGTGCATCTTGCTCAAAGTGGCAATCTACACAGTGCATTCCCGCATCAAGGTGGATTGAAGACATATGAACTGCTTTATCAAATTTATCAGGATCGTCGTGGGATACTATGTTTCCCTTTTTGTCGAGTAAATTTCCAGCTTCATCTTTCTTGAAAATTGCTCTGAAATTCCACCCATGGCCATGATAGTCGGCAAATTGTGTATTGCTCAATTTTGGGTTCAATTCAGATACTTGTCTAAGAAATTCAGGATCCGACCAAAGTCCCCGTACCGCTGCTCCCTCCGGATTTCTGTCTAAGATTTCTCTCATTTCGGTGTCGTTCGGGTAGCGCTGTTTTTTAGGCCACATGTGCGGAGCATCTGATTCATAATCCCACATTGTATAGCCTAAAAAGGAATTGACGAAGATGTTCGGTTGATGCATGTGGCAAATCATGCACTGGCTGGTTGGAATAGCACTTGTAAATTCATGCTTCAATGGGTGCCCTTCTTCTCCTTTAGGAATAGTCGGGTCGGATGTCTGCGTTTTACCAGTGTGTCCAAATTTGGCATAGGGTCCGGAGTGTCGTGGATCGCGGTCATTTGCATATACAACATGGCATGCTGCACAGCCCGATGAGCGGTAATCGCCAGGCTGCTCATTGGTTCCTAAAAACCAGGTGAAGGGATCGTTGAGACGGGTTTTTGTAATATTTATGACTGGAACAGAAATTCGAAGACCGGTTCCCGGGCCCCGATTAGATTGTTTTAGGTCGGGTCTACCGGGCTCTTCAAGTCTCTGGATTTGTCCAAGTGAGTTGGGTAGTCCAATTTCTGGAAATAAGTTTATTATATTCCTACCACCTCTCTCGAATACCCGAAAAATATCACCAGGTGGGATGGTCTCCCACGCGGGTAAAGGGGCAAGTGTCTCTAATATTCCAGCAGCCTTCATTTTTGTTGTTACGGGAGTGGGATTTTTTAGCATGGCTCCCGTGCCGTCTCTCATGTACCCTTCGCCTAAAATATAGTTCTTGAATGGAAGAATTCCATTGTTATACGTTGCTCCGCCCCATAACATGGCGCCTGTTGCCATTAGACTATTTTTCGCGGCCCGGATTGGTCCCGCATGGCACGCGCCACAGGCTTCCTCGACCACCCGGTAGTCGCTTGGGTTGACAAAACGGATATATTCGGGGCTTTCCTTATTCAGTAAGGTATATGAACCCGTAGGATTTGCGCTGCTGGGATAATTCCACGTCTTAGGAAAGCGGGGTTGGACGTGCGCATCATCGATGGCCCGCTGGTACGCCGTTCCAGATTCTGCACCATTGCTTGGCTTTACTGCTGAAGCGTTGCCCCCGTGGCAGTCCGTGCAGCCAAGAGGGACCCCACCTGTACGATGCATGCTCGGTTCATCGGTGGTAGTGTGACAACTCATACAGCCATCACTTTTGGTTTTAATTTGCTCCAGAGGTTGCCATTTCGGAGCAGGAGGTGTCGGCTCATATAATATTTTTCGAGGGGGTTCGTTAGATTCAGCGACGCTATGACTTACACTTAATACAAAGATGCAAATAGTCAAAAGTATGTAACGTAAATATGTCACTTAATTCGCCTAATAAGTAAGTACAAGATTAGCTTGAACCGAAAAAAACATATCATCTTGATCTCGCTGTTCTCCATATAAATCACTAAATCCAGCGCCAGGGATTAAAGCGGCGCCAGAAAGTCGAAACACAACATTTTGCGAGAAAAATGGCCTGTATATGGCGGCTAACGATAAATCTAACCCGATTTCTTTGGCTATTTTTTGTTGGTTGCGTGCTACTTCAAGAATAGAAGTGTCATCGAATTCCATGTAATTTATATTTGCCGAAATACGTAACTCTGGGAATACATCAAAGTCAGCTCCGATACCAATTAAGTGAAACCCAGGATTGTTGAAATTTGATTGGCCGTGTTCTTTAGAGGTTCTTAATGCTGGTAACATAGCATTTCTCGATGACAGAACTACTCCACCACCGCCAATTAAAGGTAAGGCTTGCCTTATCCAAAAGTTTGTATCCGAGCCCGCTAATTGTGGGTTTTCGAAAATTGCATCAAAACCTGTTTCTGTATTATCAAAGGGATCATCATCGCCGGTTGCATAAATTAACGACCCACGCAGTCGAATCCAGTCAAAATCAATAGATGGTTCGGCGGCGAAAAAGAAGGCTCGTATATCGGCAGTCTCATCTGTGAAAGCACTATCGCGATTGCTGCCCAAAGCAGAATAGAATGACGTTGTAAGATTGATCCTGCCAAAGTGGCCGTCGCCATTGATGCCAACATATCCCACATCATAATTACGCCCCCGTTCACTACCAAACGAAGCTGGGCGTTCTATAAAAACGTTGTCGTTAAAGAAAAAATCGCCCCCTTCGTTGTTCCTGTTGTAAACGGCGGTTATTTGGCTCTGAAAACCAAGAACCGGAAAATCTTGCCAGTAGAGATTTGCAATGAAGATATCGTCGTCTCTAATTTTTCGACCAATATGATTTAGTCCACTATTGGAGTCTTTTTCGAGGCGTCGAAACCAAGCGAGATTGTACTGAAAAATGTTATTCCTTCGATCACCAAAGAATCGTATTCCAAGCTGACTATCTTGAAATAGGAATCCCCTAAAATCGGACGAGAACGGTTGAATTCCCAGCCGCACCGAATCAAAATCATACCGATCAGATACGTTTCGGATATGATAGTCAAAAAATGCCTCTTGCAACGCAATATGTCTGTCCGTTCTTTCAGTTCCCAATCGCGGATCAGCTTTTAACAGTCTAACTTCCTCAACTTCGGCGTGGTTCAGGTTTAACACCGGGGTTAATCGAAGCTCATAATCAGGAGGTTTAAATGCGGTATCTCCTTTGATTAGAGAAAGACTTATAATTGTATTTTGATTGAAAATCCATTGATCCGCCCCTCCAAATAAGTCAACATCATTTGCGTCGCGTGTGGACTGAACACCGACAGGCGTTGGAAAACTCCGAGGTTCTAATACAGTGTCTGAAATGACGCCCAAGTTGACGAACCAGTCCTTGCCAAATAATGGGCGGTCACCCTTTATTGGATTCCTGTTATAGGGGTCTAATATACTTTCCTTAACTCCAACGGTTTCTATGAGGCGCCATCTATCCGGAACAGGAATAAAATTTGATGTGTCTTTTCGTTTTAACTTTGGAGGACGCTGTTTCACAGCTGATGGAAGAGGTTTACGCGCCTGGTCTTTCACTTGCTGTTCTGCCCCAGAAGCAGGCCTTTTACGATCTAAAAGTTGCGCAAAATCAGAGCTGTTTACAGTTATTGGCCATAAAAATAATATGCTTGCCATCGACAGCAGTAAGGGAGTTCCTGCAGTTTTTAACATTATTTTCCGGTGCATGGCGTCTGGTCTGCTGAGTCTAGAAATGGGGAAAAAGGGCAATTGACATAACGTAATCGGGTACCTTGAGCGATTAGAAGATCCGCACGAAGATGTCTTGGCGCATTGCCGACGCCCGTTCCCAGTTCCAAGCCGGCATTATGAAGGCCAAGAAAGGAAATCATGTCATCTTGGTCTATACCGTCGCCGGAAACGCCAATACCTCCCACAAGTACATTATTGCGAAAGATTGGGACGCTGCCGGGAAAAATCTGTATTCCGTTGGAAATACGAGATTTAGAAGTTTCGGGACGTAGCGGAAGGACGGTGCAATTGGCTTCCGTATCGCTGTCAGAAAGTCCGAGTAGAAAAGATCGATGCGCCACTATATTTCCGGCTATTAGATCACTTTGCAAGCCAGTGTTGAATGGGCTCCATTCCTTTATTGGGCGGCTTAATGGGCCATGAGGTGCTCCATCAATACCGTCGGGAAAAAAAGGACGGGAAAGATTGCCTCCGGATCTATCTGCGAAAGCAATACCGTCGTTGAGGGCGGTGGGACCTAAAAAGGATCTTACCTGAAGAACATAGTTTTCAAGTCCGGCGGCTATCAGTTCGTCTGCCGCGTTGACATTAGAAAAAAACGCAGCCGTCCGAGCTTTTTGCAGCGATACATCTGTACCAAAAACTGGGCCGTCTGGCGTTCGGGCTATTCCCAAAATGGCGCCATTTGTATCGACTACTGATACAGTGACTTGGGCGTGATCTCCCAGTGGACGTCTAATTTGTGCTCGTGCCCTAAATGCAATTGTTAGGGCATTGCGAATAATAGCCCTTACCTCGTTTGCAGTTAGTGCATCGGGGGTTCCCTCGGTACCATCGCGGGGAGGGAAACGAGGTTGATTATTGGTATCGACCAGTACAAACGCATTTAAAGGGCCGTACTCGTTCGTTGTATTCGCTCGATATCCAGATGCAGGTGTTCCGAAAATAGTTCCCTCTCGGATGTTTCCGTCAAAATAGGTGCCTATGGGTGTAAGAGCTCCAACAGTGGGGTCGATTAGATCAAAGGAGGTAGCTTCTGTAATTTTAGATTTAAGTGATCTATAGGCTTTATCTGTGTACCGAAATGTTTTTCCCTCGACAGTTATCCTACTACCCAGAATATTTCGTGGTGCTGCAAAACCTAGGGTGCCGGCAAGCGCAATTAACTCATCAATGCTATTGTCGTAATCCCCTATGTTTGGGTCGAGACTATAAAGCCCGTCAGATATAACACCGATAGCGCCTACGGGTTCTCCATTTTTATATAATGGTATGCCGCCTGGATCGGCTGAGAGACCAAGCGGCGACCGCTTCGGGCCAATTGTTACGATTGAATTGTTTGCCGAAATTGTTAAATCCGAACAGGGTAATTGACTAAATTGCACGCCAAACAAAGGTCCACTTGGAGAGAACCGTTCTCTTGGATTAAAGTGATCCTGCACGATCTGGCTAGCGGTCCTCGTCGTGAAAGCATTGCCTCGAGATGATAAATAAGCGCCGGTTATAGCCTTAGCAATTGCTGCTACGGGTCCTGGAACGTCAACTTGTTCAAGTCCACCCTTGCCCGGCACGCCGTTTGGATGTTTTGGATCAGAAGTAACAACGACACAACCGACAGGAATGTTGCCTAGGGCGACTGTACAATCGACTCCAGTTGCATTGAATTGTCGATTGGCTCCAAGCATGTTGTAAACTGCCAAGATATTTCCAGTTCTGTCCGCCACAGCAATTGCAGCCCCAACGTTTCTTCTTTGGGCTTCATGGATAGCTTGAGCCAGAACTTGTTTCACGTCAGTGATAGAAAGATTATCTTGAGCAAGAGCAGGGTTACCATTGCTCATCACAAGTGATAAAAATAACCAAAGTAGTATCTTCCTGAAATGAAGAAATTCTGGCATGGGGAGCAGTATCTTCATTCCGACGGCCTATTCAGTAGCTCAAATACCCCAAACTTAAAGGCTATGGCCGTCTTGTATGCCACCATAATTCTGATGGGGAATAGTTCTTGGCTCAAGTCTTCATCTTTAAGTATCTTGAAATTTATTTGGTTGTCTTTCCGGCTATTGAAGTTGTCTACTAAGTCTCTAAGTTTTCCGGACCATGGAACCCAGTAACCTAAGTTAGTCCTTTGCAGTGCGGCCCCCGCTGGCGTGTGTGCGGTAACAAACGTTTCCAATGGGGCGTCGTTTCCCAAATCTATCGTTAAATTGATGCTAGCATTCTCTATTTCTATTGCCGTAGATGGCAATGTGGCACCTTCAACGGATAGTCTGAGTGAATCTGCAGAGAACACTTGACTGGGACCAGTTGATATTCCAACGATTAATGTAATCATTGCGATTTGTTTAATCTTGCGTTTCATTCTCCTACTTTCTTTTAATCTCGGGGGCCATTAGGGCAATTTCGTCATTATGAAAAACGTGACACGATATACACGTGCTCGGGATTTTATTAGAAGCCGATTGACCTCCGTGACATTCCCGACAGTCCTCGAGTTTAGGTAAAAGCACGTCTGAACTGTGCAAAGAACTGTCGGCGTCATGACAGGTTTTGCACTCGATATCTCTGTGTTTCCCGTGATGAAACACAGAGTGTGGTTGCCAAATATTGGTTACTTTGACTGGCGCAATACTGTACAATGCTTTCTTCTCAGGGTTGACGGTTACAACATGACATGAACCGCACTGGTTTGCTGAAAACAAATAATTGCTGGCTTCCTTGGTTTTATATTTAGCCCATTTTAATGCTTCCATTCGTTCTTCTTCATTCAACACGGTTCCTGGCCGCCTTCGGAGGACCTTTGGGGCGCTTGCGTCGTTGACTAGCCCGTTGAGTGCTAACTTGGAATAGTACTCGATCAGTTCTTGTTCGATGAGATGGGGTTGCCCATGCGAAACTAAGCGTTGCGGATTTCCTGGGTCAAAGGACAGTATATGACAATCGCTACAATGTTCTTCCATAGATACTGGTTTAAGAAATTGCCCGTCCATATGAGAAAGATGGCAGCTGGTGCATACAAGTTGTTCTTGCTTGCCAGTCCTGGGGTTGCGCATCAGCTTTGCGTTTAGATGAGATTTGTGAGGAAATTTGAGATTAGAGTTTTCCCTAGGGTCGTCGTCTAAGCTGACTCTCTCCCGAGTGCCAGTACTGGCGTTTATCCAAATCGTGGGTTTGAATTGAGGGTGGTCCGTTCCGAAGTCTGATACATTCGCAAACCGGGCTTTATTTTCCTTCGTGGCCAGATCCATGTGACACGATGAGCAAAGAGCTTGTTGTGTAGCTCTAACGGGGTCTGGCCCCTGGTGATCTGTGTGACATGTAGCACATCGAGTGGAATTCAATTCTGATTTTGCAAAAGTCACTTTATCTATGTGCCCGTGCTGGGCCTGATGGCATGCAATGCAGGCATCGTTTTCAACCATAATGAAGGGTTTAGTATGGCAAACTCCGCAATCGTTTGAAAAAAATTTATGGGAGTCAAGCATTTCGCCAGTATGCCAGCTAACGTCAAAATTCATTCTGTTGTTTCTTGATATTGCCATTGTCTTAGAATCGCTAACTTCGACTTTGCCGAATGAATCGAAAGCATCAAAGGTTGCGTCCAGTATTGGCAGAATTAAAAAAGCGACAATGATAGATAGGGCTAATGTCCACGATAAAGCTCGTTTTGTAACTCCCAAGGTTTTTATAGTTAAGGTACTTCTTGAAAGCAATTCTTCTACGTCATCTCCCATAGGATGGATTAATTCTAATGTAATGCGGAGATCTACGTCCGGCGTGGATTCCTCTATTTTTATCTCATAAGGCCCGATTCCTAGGGTGTCACCTGCTTTCAATTGTGATTTCTTGGTGATGATTCCGTTTAATCTGATATCATTTTGGCCCTCTGCTTCTACAAAGAAGCCGTCGACGCCTTCGCGCAAAGTGGCAAGGTTATATGGGATCCGATGATCTGGAAGAAATAATTCATCTTTCGTATCTCTCCCTATCCTAAAAGTGTTACACGATATGGTTTCAGTTTTTCTCCCTATACTGCCGTTTCTGCGGCGGGTAATAGTAGTGAGTAGGACTTGCATCGACTCCGCCTACCAATAATAAAATACAGAGAAAATGTGAATTATTAGTGCTATTACCAGTGCTACCGATACCGGCACGTGGACCCGTAGCCAAATATCCATGAGTGCCCGTAATTGAATGTCACGTCTGATGGTCTGGAGCAGACCGCATTTTTTACCTGCTAAGAGCAGTAATTTACGGGTATCTTGAGAGTAATTTTCCTCTGCCTCTGCGGCGAGTTTACGCAAGTTTATAAAAGCAGTGTAAGAGGGACAGTCTTTATCTCTCCCGCTCAGTATTTTTAGAAGAGAACCCCCAATTCGCGTCTCCTCGCAAGATTTTTTGATCAAAGAACTAACTTCGTCTGGCATAGAAACGGCCAGTTGTCGGCTTTCAAAGTCTACATTACCTACTTGGGCCAACAAGTCGTCGAGGGATTCACCTCGGCGATTCTGACTAACTAATTTAGGGAACCTGGCGTATGTATAAATTCCGAAGCAACCACTACAAATTACAAAAAGCATTAAACAGTAGGTCAGGGTGTGAACATTCCAACCAAATTGGAAGCCAGTATGCAACGTTGCTATAACAATAAGGCTTAGCCCAAGGTAAACGTGAGCCGAGACCCAGGCTGTTAATCGAAAACTGGCACCGTATCGGCGCTTCCGAATGCCCAGCCACATCAGCCAAAAAATCAACAATGCACCAATAACACCGAGTGTATAGCCCAGTGCCGTGCCGCCGTTATGTTCGTCTACCGGGACGTATAGTAGGTACCCTACAATCGTTAACGCAGATAGTGCGAACGCCCATTTTAGGAACTTCAAGTTTGAATATACCAAAAATCCGTCATGCATGGTCAGGCACTCGATTTTGACAAATTGGCGATAGATAAAAATTCCTCGGGATTTACGCGGATCGCCGCTCCCGTAGGGCAGGCGCTGACGCAGGCTGCCCCGCCTTCGACGTCTTTGCACATGTCGCACTTAGTTGCAACCGATCGAGCACCGTCTGCTTTATTATTCGCAGTTTTTTCTTGTCCCGGACCAGGCCCTCTTCCAAAGAATAGCCAGGATAGAAAGCCGGGCTTTTCCGAAGGTGGGTAGGCTAGTTGTATAACGCCGTATGGGCAGTTGTTCACGCAATTCCCGCAGCCTATGCACGTTTCATCTATAAAGACTTCTCCGTCTTGGGCTCTATGAATGGCGTCTGCCGGGCAGTCAGACATGCAATGAGGATGTTCACAATGCCGACAGGAAGTAGGGATATGCAGATTCTTGAAGGTTGGTCCCGCTTCACGATTGAGTCTAGAGATGCCATCGTGTGTTTCGGCACATGCTTTTTCACAGTTGTCACATCTTATACATAGAGACTCGTCGATGATTAACACATCGGACGCTTCTCCCACTCCTTGTCCGACCAAAAAGTCTATTACGTCGCCCGCTTCTGGGTGATCTCCAGTTCCCAGATTTTCCACTAGCCTATCTTGGAATTTCTCTTCTATCTGACTTTTTAGTTGGTCGTCTTTGAGTAACAAATCCCGGAATGCTTTAGCATCAATTTTTATGACTTCTGAAGCAACTGTTGCAGTAATCGTAGCGGATCGAGTTTCATTGTTTAATAGTGCCATCTCGCCCACGTAGTTTCCTGACGGTATATACGATAATATAACGCTTCTTCCTCCGATTATCTTTGAAACAGTCATCGATCCGGTACGAATTATGTATACGTGATTGGATTCGTCGCCCTCTTGTATTAAGCGTTCTCCCGCGGATAGGTATTCAACAGTTGCAGTCTCTACTATTTCTTTAAGAAGCTCTTTTTCGATATTTGGAGCAAGATGAGTCTGTATTTGGCGGTAAATGGCGGCCGTATCTAAAACTTTCTTAGCCCCAGGAACAGAACTTATTAGGCGTAACATTGCTCTTCTAGGTGTTTCTACTAGAAAACACTGTCGTTCAGCTACAACGGTGGCGGTTCTTCTTCTTCCAGCAATTAAGCCCATTTCGCCAAAGAAAGAACCTTGCTTTAACGTTACGAATTCACTTATATTTTCTGGATTTATTTGTATATTTACTCTGCCTTCAACAATGGAAAACACGCTATTGGTATATTCGTTACGGTTAAATATAACCTCTCCCGGCTGAATTTTATGTATCGTGCTATCAATCATAAATTCGCGAAATTGGAGAGCCGACATGTGAGAAAGTAGAGGAACATTTTCTTGTATTTGCTTGAGTACGTCATTTACCTTTCGCCCTTTTAAAATCGCAAACTTTTCTTCCAATAGTGGTTCATCTGCTGGAGCAATCTTGTTTCCTGATATAGTTTCTACTACTTCATAACCCTGGTTCATGGCGAGTTTGATCAATGGATAACCCGCTAATGCCCCCACCACATATAAGCCCGGTACAGAACTCTCGTATCGTTCCGAAAGTTCCGGTAACGCACTGGCATCGTCACTTGAAAAAATAATGCCGCATGATTCGACAAATTTTCTAGGTGCCATTGCCCCTAGGCGAGCGATAATTCTATCGCAAGGCACAACCGTCTCTCCTTCCGCCACTTTTAAAATAATTTCACCCGGCGAAATCCTAGCGGTAGTGGCGTTGAAATAGCACTCTATGAGCCCTTTATCGATCGCCTCCGTTATAAGTGTAAGGTTCCCGGCCTTTATGCGTGCAAACTCACCTTTACGGTTTACAATTGAAACTTTGTTTTGGGCAGCTAGGGCTATCGCATTTTCAATAGCAGCATCCCCCGCACCGATGACCACAATGTTTTCGTCCTCATATTCATCTGGATCGTCCAGTTGGTATTGGACAAACTCCCAGTCATCTCCTTCAACATCCAGTTTTCTTAAGTTCCCCTGCATTCCAATTGAAAGGACGACGTGTTTAGCAGCTATAGAACGTCCATCTTTTAAACTTAGTGTGAAATTTCCTTTTTCGCCAACTATAGCTGTTACTTCACTATTGTAACTGACGTTGATCTTTTGCTGATGTATCTCCTCGTCCCACTTTTTGAGGATATCCTCTCTGGTTCCGGCACTAAAACTTACATCGCTCCGCAGAGGCATAACATCAGGAGTCGCCATAACGAACTTGCGCTTCTGAAATTTATATATTGTGTCTGAGGCATGATCTGTGCTTTCGAACAATATATGCGAAATCCCAAGCTGAGCGGCACGCGCCCCGGCACTCAAACCGGATGGCCCCGATCCGATTATCGCGATTTCAAATTCCTCACTCATGATACGCAGTTGCTCGGGTACAGCAATGCAACTTTCCCCAATCGTTTTTAACCTGAGATTTTAGGCTGTAAGACTTAAGGAGTCAAAAGCCTTCCAGTATAAAAAGTTCCGATTTTGATCCAAATCGGAGTTTTTGAGTGTAGTTGAGAACTACGGTGGAAAACTTTGGAGATTCACTTTGTCAATCCAATAAATGTAGCCACAGGCACCATCCTGTTGCGCATAGAAAGGGACCGAAGGGTAGTTCGATTGCTGACGCGTTGGTTTTCCTGAGAATCAATCCTAGAAGGAGAAAAATCAGTGCTGTCGTTGAGGATATTAAGACAAATAAAGGGAGTAATTGCCATCCGAGCCAAGCTCCAAAGGCTGCGATAAGCTTAATGTCCCCCCAACCCAACCCAGTTTTTCTCCGAAAATGCTTATAGATTACTGCTACCAATGAAGATATAAGCCCGCCGGCTATAAGTCCAAGAAAACTATCCAGGACGTCGATGGTTTCTAGAAAGTATGATTGTGCGATACCTGTAAAAATTAGTGGAATAGTAACCGAATCGGGTATTCTCTTATTTTGAACATCGAAAATTGAAAGGCCTATCAAGGCCCAAGCTAAAGACAAAGAGATAAATATTTCTTCAAAAACCGCCTCCGAGAGGAATCCCCCAGCTGTGACAGCCGCTATTAAACACGCGACTTCAGAAACAAAATAAATTGGATTTATAGGACTTTTACAGTAGCGGCAATATCCCCCTAGCACTACAAAGCTTAAGATTGGAACGGCATCAAAAACTCTGAGTTTCTGCTGGCAGTTTGTACATTTTGATCTATGAGGGCGCAAGATATCAAGATTTGCGTTTAACCTGACAAGAATCGTTGCCAAATAGCTTCCAACGAATGGAGAAAATATGATTAGAAAAAATATGTAAAACGGTTTATGAAAAATCATTGGTGCCCAAAATTCAGTTCAGTCAGCGGCTTTTACAACACGGTGGATTATTCCTAAACTCTATTAATTTCTTACCGGGGAGAATAGTTATATCACGGTCTCATCTTTTTATTATTTCGATATCGGCGGTATGTATATTAATTGTCTTTCTAATGGTGGGTTTTTACCTGAGGAATGACAAGATCGAATTTTTGCCAAAATATTCCACAATAGGGTCGGATACGGGGAAGTTATATAGAGAAATAGATGAACTTGTTGATCACCTAAAAGAAAATCCGAAAAATGGCATTATGTTGAAGCGTTTGGCGTCGCTGTATGTGAAAGCGGGCCTGCTTAAGGAAGCAGTCTCTGCATACGTTTCTGCAGCTAGAGAGTTGCCGGGAGATGAGGAAATAGAAAGAGCTTTTATTGAATTGAATGCCAGAGGACACTTTTCTGGTAATTAGCTGGCCGTCGCGCTAATATCGCCACGAGGGGGATCGACTATGGCGTTGAATAGTATCTTTAGGAAGATATTGCTAGCGGCTGGGGTTATTTTTCTCTATCCCTTCGACGGAATGGGCGAGACCGTTTTGCCACAAAATGGAAAAGATATTCATCTTGGTGTAACTTCTTGCGCCGGTAGTACTTGCCATGGTGCAACAAGCCCATGGAAGGGGTCAAATGTTTTACAAAATGAGTACATAACCTGGGAGCGCCACGACCCGCATGCCAAGGCTTATAGTGTGTTGCTTAACGAGGTTTCTTTGCAGATGGCGAAAAATCTAGGAATAGCGAAAGCACATGAGGCAAAGATTTGTCTAGATTGCCATGCAGATAACGTTCCTGAAAATAAGCGAGGTCGTGTTTTTCAGCTGTCGGATGGCGTTGGCTGCGAGGCATGCCATGGGGGCGGAGAGCGCTGGTTAGGAATGCATGTTTCTGGGATTGGAACGCACGAGGACAACCTGAAAGCGGGGTTGTATCCTACGGAGGACCCGGTAAAGCGAGCCGAACTTTGCCTCTCTTGCCATTTTGGAGATGAAACCAAGTTTGTTACTCACAGGATTATGGGTGCGGGGCACCCTCGCTTAGATTTCGAGCTCGACACATTCACTGTTACGCAGCCAGCTCATTATGAAATAGACAAAGATTATAGGCAGCGTAAGGCTGTATCCAATGGAATACAAACGTGGGCTATTGGACAAGCTATTGCTCTCCAGCGCAGGTTTGAGGCTTTGCTTAAACCTGGCAATCTGGGTGGCGTATTTCCTGAGTTGGTGCTGTTCGACTGTCAAGCATGTCACCATTCCTTAATGGACCAAAAATGGCAGCCAAGACCAGGAACAGGTTTAGGACCTGGCGTAGTTCGCTTCGATGATTCTAACTTGATGATGTTACAGATTATCTTGACAACGATAGATCCTAAAAAGGCAGAAGCCCTGAGAAATAAGACTTTGGAGCTGCATAAAGCTAGCACCGAGGACCCTCAGAAATTTTATTCTCTGGCAAAGTTATTAGGCAAAACATCGAGAGATTTAATCCCTTTACTTGTAAAGCATAAATTTAATCCGGCGGATGTTAAAAATTTACTTAAAGGTTTAATTCAAAGAACCAGGGATAAAGAGTTCTCTGATTATGTAGGGGCGGAGCAGGCGATAATGGGAATAAGTGCGGTTTTGGCAACCGCGGATGGTATGGGAATGCAACAAACTACAAAGCCTATCAGGAAATCTTTGGAACAGGCATATGAGGCACTCGCCAAATATGACGCCTGGGACCGTGTGAAGTTTAGGAACGCTATCGCCGGAATTGTGATAAATTAACACTTGTGACTAGTTTATTAATTTTTTATCTATCTTTAATTTGAAAGGCCCAGTTCCTGCGCAGCAATGTTTTACGGTCAGGACGTAATTCCCTGAGGTTAGTTTGGCCTGAAGTGCAAAGTTGTATCCCAAACCGCTGTCGTCATCGATAGAGATCACTTTACCTTTTGAGTCGGTTAAAAAACCGATAAGGTCGGTGGGACCTTCCGATCGAATGTGCAGGTGAGTCGACGATGGTAAGAGGATCTTGAAACGCTTTGCTCCTCCACTATTTTTGATTCGGTTCGTCAATCCTTTATGTAAATACTCCCTTCTTTTAGGATTTTTGTTTGAAACCCCATAGGTCGAACGACGATTGTTTGAGTAGTCAGTTATCGTTACAATTTGCTTGCTCACCGGTCGGAACTTACGCTTAGCAGAAAATCCGTAAACGAATTGGCGCCCTGGTTTCGAAACTTCGGCAGGGGTTATGGTTGCCGATAATCCTTCGAGATCAGATCGGTAATCCCTTATCCTAAGTTGTGGGGCTGTTATTGCAATATCGGAATTAGGCAGCATCAAAGTCACTACTTCTCCAAAAGCCAGTTTATTGGGCAGGTGTAATGGATTGACAAGGCTTGAAATCCTGCTTTGTAGATTGAGTTTGGCGGGGCTGACGGTTTTCGTGGGATCACTGTTGAAAACCATCGGTGATAGAACGACACTTTGATTAAGAAGTTTCTGAAAAAAATCAATAAGTGCAAGATCAGGGGTTTCGTGCCAAGCCGATTGAGTGTTCTCTAACGCTATCAAAAACAGGTCTTCCTTTTGCTGAAATAGAATACGATTATTGAGTTTTTCTCCACCTAATTGCCGATACAAGTCGTATAGAATCAGGCATGTTTCAACCCATTCCCTATCGGCCTGATTATAAGGTTCTCCATTGGTCGAGCCTGCTTCGTCTCGCACAGGATCATAAAACATCTCTATCCCGGTGCCAGATTTTGTTTTTAACTTATTAATATTGTTTTCTAAGGCGGTTGATTTTTGTAGAATTCTAACTTCAGACAAGGAATCTAGGGCCAGAGGTTCGCTGGAATTTAATACGACGAACGTTGTTGAGAATAATAATCCAAGAGTCACGTATATTGCTCTCCACATGTTGTCGTATTTTCTCATTGAAGTTTACCTGTGGCATTGGAATTTATTAAGCTTTGATATTTTTTGAGAATATTGCTGGTAGCGTTCTCTACTTCAGCTTTCCCTCTCATAACTTTTGGCGTGATTAAAACTACAAGTTCAGTTCGCTGAGTAGTGTCACCAGTAGCCCCAAATAGGGAGCCAATTCCAGGAATCTGATGGAGAAACGGGAGGCCGGTTTCTGCACCACTATTTATTTCCCTAATAAGTCCAGCCAATAGCACTGTTGTACCACTTGGAAGACTAGCAGTACTAACTACTTGCCTTTGTTGAATGGTGGGAGAATCTATATTTGAGCTATTTGTTCGAACCACGTCGCTCACTTCTTGCGATATTTTAAGAGTTACGATACCGCTCGCTTTCACGCTAGGCGTGACATCTAATGTCACGCCAGTGTTTCTGTATTCTATCTCATTGGTGATTCTGTTATCTTCGGATGTGTTCGCAGAGGAGGATCTCCGGATAATAGGTACTTGGTCCCCGACGTGGAGACGGGCAGTGCCGCCATCCATTACCAATAATTGCGGGGAAGAGACGACTCTTACGTTAGTCAATTCGGACAAGGCGTCGATAACTATCTTAGTATTATTAGCTCCACCTATTATTGCCCCAAACCCAGGGAGAATAGGAGTTACAGTGGCCGCGTTATCCTGTGTGAACAGGGATTGAAACTCTCCAGCCTCTATCAAATATTTCAGGCCATATCGCAGATTATTTTGAAGCGATACTTCGAGCACTGTTCCTTCGATTAGAACTTGCAGTGGTGCGATATCTAGCTTGGCTAGAACTTCTGAAATCAAGTCGTATTCGCGTCCCGTCGCCCAAACCAGAATAGAATTACTGCTTGCATCCGAGTTAAAGGAAGGACGTCCATTAATTCTTGTTTTATTAATTTCTGTTTTTTTGGCTATTTCATCAGAGGTGTTTTGTTGAGAAAGTTGGCGGGAATCACTAAGCTCAGAAAAAGCACCTTTGAGTGTTTTGACTAGATTACCAGCATCCCCATGCTTTACAAAGTAGACAAAAAGTCGACGTTCATCGGCATCGAGTGTTTTATCTAGACGTTTGATCCACGTTTGAGCACGTCTTATATATCTATTGTTTGGGGCTATCACTAGTAGTGCATTTAGGCGTTTGATAGGGGTGAGACGAATGACCGAATCTCCGTTTGATTGAAAAACTTGTCTCAGCTCGCCTATAATTGTATCGGGTTTTGAATGGACTAGTCCAAAAATTGCTACGTGCTGCTGGGCCATATGGTCTACATCAAGAATCGTTAGGGCCATCTTGACCGCTTCTCTATCTTTTTGCGAACCATTTATGAATATTATATCTTTTGCCCCATCGACAGGTATTACAGCGCCTTCTGCAACTATTGGAGACAGCAGTTTTACCATTTGTAATGAAGAGACATGCTTGAGTGAAGCTATTTCTATCCCGTGGCCTGGTCGGTCCGAATTTGCGAAGAGGCCTGTACTGAATTTTGTAGCTCCCGCGGAGGGAAGAATTTTCACTATCCCATCTTGCTGAACTGACTTTAGGCCATTTAGCTCTAATAGCGACTCAAGCATTGCTAACATTTGCTTCCGAGTCAGGGGCTTTACGGTTTTCAATGTCACCTGACCCTTGATGTTGGACGTAAGAACGTAATTTAGTCTGAGTAGATCACCAAGAATTATTTTAAGAGCTTCTCGTAACCCAACCTGATCAAGTTCAAGGGACAATCGACCGGCAACTGGGCTGCTGACGTTCCTGTTGGGATCAGTTGGCTTCATGCTCTTTGAAATGGGCGGGTATATCCTGTCGATAGGTTCCCCCATTTGGGGTCGTTCCAAACTGGGATTAGTTGCGGTCGGTAAATTGGGCGCGGGGTTTACTGTTAGGGGAGGGTGATTATTTTGATTTAATATCTTGGTCTTTGTGAACTTATCGAATTGAGTTTCGATCGTCTTGCAGGAAGAAATCACGCTGGCCATGGCAATTAAGAAAATAACTATTTTTATATTCATTCTTTATCTCTAATTGATGGAAGCCAGTGTG
This sequence comes from uncultured Nisaea sp., assembly GCA_964342575.1. Classification (GTDB taxonomy): domain Bacteria; phylum Pseudomonadota; class Alphaproteobacteria; order Thalassobaculales; family Thalassobaculaceae. The sequence goes on from CAYFGZ010000002.1 coordinate 26,917, forward strand.
TTTTTCGTTCGGGTCTTGTTGTTTCATAGCGGGGCTTGTCTAAAAGGTTAATTCGCCTTTCTCCATTAGACAAGATTACTGCATTATCTTCAATTGTTTCCAACGTCCAACCGTCTATTATCTCGCCTTGGTACAGTTGACTTATCCTCCCTTGATGTTCCAGAAGAAGCATCTTTCGGGATCCATCTTTAATAAGTCCTCTATATTTATATGCGTATATACGATTGGTATTAGTTTTGTTTTGCGAGTCGCTAGATGGTTTTCGTAAAGGTCTGCGGCTCGGATTGAAGAGAGGCCGTTGTAGAATATTTGTATATGATGTTAATTGAGGTTTCAGCCACTCAAAATTTACTTGTGTAATCACTGGTTTGTTAGTGTTTTTAACAGACCTTGTATGTCTGATATTCCACCAAGGCCAACTTATTAATGCGATTAATACTAGAATGAATATACTAAGCGCGGCTCTTGATTTAATCATTGGACAGCGTCCATCAGCACTGAGAGGCCGAGACCAATATGGAGTTTAGTAATTCTATTTGTTGCACCAACTGGAATGAGATCAATGTCGTCGACCCGAATAGCCAGCGCATTTTTTCTTAATTCTAGAAGAAAGTTATGTAACTCAGTTAATGAAGAAAAACCATCAATCTTGATAGACAAAAGATCATATTGGCCCTTGGGCTTGGGGTTCAGAGTTTGAATCCGAGTGAGGGATACGTTTGTTGTCTCGGCCATTCGTCGAGTGATAGACTGGAACCTGGCTATTGCCGTAGACAAATCAGCCCTGATAATATGCTTGGTTTTTGCCTTATCGATTTCTGCGACTTTAAGTATTCTGGAAATTTTCTCAGATCGAGCTAATAACGATTTTTGTTTTGCCACATGTTTTTCAAGATCAGACAACTCTCGAATTTGGCGTTCCCTAGTAGTTTGGAGAGGCGGATAGACAATCAAGCAAATAATAGCCGCTAGCGCCAGCAGATATCCCCACGCTAATAAAGGGCTCATTGGTTTATTTGTTAAGTTGGCCATTACGGTGACAGTTTTACTCCGATGTGGAAGCGTTCAAGTTGGTTGCTTGGTTCTTTGATAATAGAAGATTTGAAGAATGGATCTTTAAGTAATTTGACCTTATTCAGTGCGTTTAGCACGTCGGACGCGTCAGTGGCGAAGCCCTGAAGGATCAGTTCGGTATCTTTAACGGAATATTGTTTAAGCCATGCTGTATCGGGAAGAATGGTCGTTACGCTATCTAATAACAATAAGATATCCGGTGATGTTTTTATAAAATTTGTTATCGTCTCGGCTTCGTTTCTGATCTGATCTAGGCGTTTCCTCTTAGATTGAATTATTTCAATCTGGGGACGAAACTGTTCCATAGTCTCGTTAAGTTTTCTGATAGACCATTCGCGTTGGACAAATGGAGAAGCTATTGCGCTGCAACCAAGAAATAAAATTAAGATCAATATTGCGTATTGAAACCTGCGGCTTGAGTTAGGGAGATTATCGCCTATTAAAAAATTGCCAACAAAGTGTCCGGAATTCAACGTGGGTTCAATCACGGCTTTTTCAGGAAGGGCGCCTGCCTCCGTTGCAGTCTCTAGTAACGCGTCAAATTTAATTGAAGGAACGACGTGGATTTTTATGTTTAGTTGACCTGCTTCAGTCGACGCAATTTCGTAAGTAGCTTTTACCTCAGAAAACTTAAAAGGCGTCAATCTCTCGATCTCACTTTCCAGGAGTTGATCGATAGAGCGCTGCGCGGACTTTGGTACGGATAGTGATAACGTCATACTGTCTTCTTTTGGAATTAAAAGAAGTTGGGGGCCTCGAAATTGCTTTCTAACATTATTTTCTTGTTTTGAAGTTAATTGGCTAGAGGTGACGATTTGACGGCCTCTGTATTGAAAGACTTCTATTTTGCTGTCGGTGACCGCGATAATAGAAAATTCTTCCCCCAACCCCAACGCTGCTGAAAGATTGGCAGGGAAGCTTGCGGCTATACCGTCTGCCCAGGATCTTAAATATGAAATCAGGCTATCCACTTTTCCCACACAAATTTATAGTAGTACGTTACAAATATAACCTAGTCTAATGCGTTTAAGCTAGATTGGTCAGACAATCTCCAATCTAAAATTTTAGGAAAATCATCTGCAGCCTCAGCAATTTCAATATAAGCTGTGGCAGATAGATAGGTGCCTGGGCCAAGCGCATTGGATGCTGATATTTGAAAGACTCGCCCCGGCGCTTCGAAATGGTGCTCTGTTGAAAGAGATTTTAGTGCTTTTCTCATTAGTGTAGAAGCGAATTTGTTTTCAATGCCATGAGACCGGCAATAAATTGTTGTCTCGGCAATTAAATTGTTCATGTTTCGGGTGGTTAAACCTGGTATCGCTCTAAGCTGATTTACATGTTGAAAGCCATCAGTAGATTCACGGATTTCCTGGATTAATTTTAAAAACAAATCTGGCTTTGGGACTTTTAGTTCTTGCAGTAACGATTGCAATATCCCTAGGTCACCTTCATTAAGGTCCCATTTAGTGCAGGCGTCAACAATCCGGACTTCAATAGGAGTCCCAGAAATAGTTACGGTGAATGTACCGGTATTTTCTCTATTGTGATTATCCGATCCATCAACATATAGGATTGGAATTGCCGCATGAATAGCTCCTTCAATTATGGCTGAGTTTTGGGCCCTCTTTACCACATAACCGCTAGTTAGAAAGCCTTTATAAATCAGACTTATTATGAAGAGGGAAATTCCTGAGACTATAATCAGGGCCAGCAGAGCCAATAACATCGCCGTACCGCGATCGCTTTGTTTATGCATTATAAGCTCGCATTTATTTTTATGGTTATGGGATAGCGTTTATTAGATGAAAACCGGACTAATTGAGGAAGTCTATCTTTAACTTTCCAACTTCTATGCCATTTAGGAGCAGCTTTGGATGAAAGTTTTCCAAAATAGGAGAATTGATAATCAAGCATTGGAAACTTCAGCTCGCGTGTATCAAAAACCCCCTTGTCGAACACCAGAAATTCTTTGTTCCAGTGGTAAATTTTTCTTTTCTCAGGTCCTCGTTTTCCCGGAAATAAATATTTTATGGTCTTTGCTGAACCAGTAAAGAATATTTTTGATCGTTTGGTTTGGTCGAATTTTATGGCGAGTGCAGCTGACAAATTATCACGGAGTAATTTCTCGAAAGTAACGTTTTCCCGAATAACTGTCAATTTGGCAGAAATTTTCTGCGACCCCTGTAATGTTAAAGTGATGCTGGGGAAAAGTAATATGGCCACCAATGCCAGAATTGTAAGTGAGACCAATAGTTCTAACAAAGTGAAACCATATTCACAATGTGATTTCATATACCTGTCCTTGTTGGTTTACTGCGGACACTTGAAAAATCGTAGACCTTGTTATCCATTGTGATTTTAATTCTTATATTGAAAGACGTCAGAGGCGGTTCTACGTTTGATCGCATTTTTTCAAGTTTAGGTCTTTCAGCTATCTCTAACTCCCAATGACCTAGTGAGTTAATAATTCCCGTTGTTCTTCCGGGTAAAATAGGAATCTCGATCCCTACTTTCGACAATAGGGACCTTCCCGCGCTTGCTGCCAGGGCCGCCTGTTCGGCTTTCTTCGATTTAGCCAAGCCATCGCCAGCGATTTGAAAAAGTGTCAATAACAGCATCGCTATCAACGATAGTGCAACTAAACTTTCAAGAAGCGTGAACCCTTCTTCAGCTTTCATGGTGTTAAAATGTCGGTATTTTCGCCGGAGCCGCCTCTTTTCTTGTCAGCTCCAAGACTTTTTAGTTCGTACGGTTTATTATCTTGTCCCGGCTGACGGTATAAATAAGGCTGTTCCCAAGGGTCAATAGGAATAGTGTTGGATTTTAGATATGGACCACTCCAACTTTCCATACCAGTTGGTTTTCTGATAAGCACATTTAGCCCCTCTTTTTCGCTTGGATAGCGTCCTACATCAAGGTTAAATAAATCCAGAGCCGATCCTATGTTTTCCATCTGAATGCGAGCTATATCGCTTTTAGCATTTCCCAACATTTTCATTACTTGAGGCCCCACAATAGCGGTTAACAATCCAAGAATAACCAGAACAACTAGTAGCTCCAGTAATGTGAACCCAGCGTCGTATTTGTTATTTGAGCCTATTTGTTTTGATTTATTGACCTGCATAATTCTCTTTTCATAAAAATATTGTATTGACACTCATTGTAATAGATATCAAAGACAAGACTATTAAAGCTACTAAGCCCCCCAACAATAAAATGGTGAGGGGTTCTATGATTGTGGTGAACAAATTTAACTTAGCCCGACTTTCCAGTGCTAGGAAATCAGCCACTTTTTCCAGCATAATTCCAAGTTGGCCTGTTTCTTCCCCAGTGCGTAGTAACTGAATAGCGGCATCTGGAAATTGACCAGACTCGGCCATTAGAACAGTCAAATTCCTACCTTGCCGTATCTGTTGAGCTATGGCTCTTCCGCCCTGTCTCATTTGATTAAGAGAATGGAGGTTCGCGCCTATAACTAGAGCTGTCTGTATATGAACTCCGCGTTGTAATAGGAGTGCCAAGCCTCTAGCCCATTTTTCCACCTCTATGATTCTTATCAAATCGCCCAGCCAGGGAGTAGCAATAAAAAAGTTTTGCAGCCAATTTTTCCCTGCTTTAGTCAGGGAAATACCCACAAGACCAACGATGAACAAGGCTATGAAAATTCCATATTCCATCACGACTCGGGAAAGAAAAAATACCAACTCACTCGTACTAGAAACCTCTGCCGTTTGACCCATAACCATAGTTTGAAATTTTGGAACCACTATTACTAGAAGGAGAATAACAGCGATAATCGCGGAAATCGATAGTATGGCAGGATAAGTTAAGGCTGTTCGCAATTGGTTAGCTAGATCAGCTCTTCTCTTATGATAGTTATGAAGTTGTCTGAACCCTTCTGAGAGGTCACCGGTCTCCCAGCAAGATTGTATTACCGTTGTATCAAATTTATCGAATAAGGTCTTTTCGTCCTCCATTATTAACGGTAATGGTTGCCCTTCTTCAAGTTGGGCCGCCATTCTTTGGGCGACATGGGAACAATACCCGATGCTCAGATCCCGGCCAATAGTTCGAAAAGTTTTGTCGGCCGTAATGCCAGCACTAAGCAGGATGCTGGCTTGCTCCAAAAATAATATCAATTTTCCGCGTTTATTTATTAGCATCGTCATCAGTATATTTTTCCGTTATCTCCGGGCTCATTCGGTCCCAATAAACTCTTCTATGCTAGTTTGATGCGATAAGACATAGCTAACACCGTTGTTATATTCCAGGCTATTGCTGTCCGGAAGGGGGTACACGTTTTCCAGATTACCTTGCTGGAGCAGGCACTCGCGGATAGCGTCATTGATGTTTAAAATTTCCATTAGAGCAAACCTACCTTTATAACCTGTCTGATAGCAATTGCTGCAGCCACATGGTCTTGCTATGTAGGTGCCTGACTTTAGGGCTATTGCTTTTTCTTCAGAGGGTGTCGCTAACTCTATCTGTTTGCAATTATCGCATAGCCTGCGCACTAGGCGTTGACCTATAACTCCTCGCACAGAAGCCGCTATCAAAAATGGTTCAATACCCATATCTATTAATCTTGATATGGCACCTGTGGCGGTATTCGTATGCAAAGACGATAGGACCAAATGTCCAGTCAGAGCCGATTGAATGGCAAGACGAGCGGTTTCTGCGTCGCGAATTTCCCCTACCATTATGATGTCTGGGTCCTGCCGCAGTACAGATCTTAGTAAATTAGAAAATTGTAAACCGATAGCCGAATTTATTGGTATTTGGTTGATTCCCGGAAGTCGATATTCTACGGGGTCTTCGAGTGTTATAATTTTCTTAGCCGTTTGGTTAAGTTCATTCAATATAGCATAGAGAGTGGTTGTCTTACCGCTTCCTGTCGGGCCCGTTGTGAGGATCATTCCACTAGAATTTTGGAGAAGATTTTTTAGAGCGCGTAGATCAGATGAGTTTAGGCCCAAGACGTCAAGATTCTTTGGGCTATTTTCAGGGTCGAGTAACCGTAAAACAACGCTTTCTCCATTAATAGTCGGTATAATGGAAACTCGTATGTCGATTGTTCTGCCGGATACAAAAATAGTGGCTCTACCGTCTTGTGGAAGCCTATTTTCCGCTATATTAAGATTCGCCAAAATTTTGATTCGACTTATTAGCATATCTGACAAATAGGGCTGAGGTGGGTTCCCAAGTTCGATTAGTTGTCCATCTATTCTGTAACGAGAACGTAGCCCCTCTGGTGTTGATTCTATGTGCAGATCCGATGCCTTATTGTTGATGGCAGTATCGAGCAATTCATCAAAAACTTTGACGGCTGGCCCAGTTTCCTCATTTGTCGGGCTGGATTGCTGTTCAATTTCTATGGGGGAAATTTTATCGGAATTGGCTGGATACAAACGGTCAAAAGCCCTATCCAGGTCGTTTTTGGAAGCTATTTGTACATTGATCGTCTTATTGATTAGTAGCTGTATCGCTTTCAGATTACTCTGATCCTGCGGATCGGCCATTGCCACAGTCAATGATTTGTCATCTTCTATAATGGGCAGAATTCTAGCTTGTCGCAGGAATGAAAAATTTGCGCCGCCTGCGTAAAGTGGATCTTTTGGAAACATTGAGGTGTCAGCTAAAGGTATGCCTAAGTACTCCGCCATTACTTCTGTCATTGCCGACTCTTCGACTTCTCCTAATTCCACGAGGGCGATATCCGGACGTTGCTTCTGCCGTACTGACAATTTTTTAATTTTTTCGACATTATCTAGCAGGGCGTGCTGTTGGAGGATACTAAAGAGTTTTTCTGATTCCACCGTTCTACCTCCATTTTTCTACTATAATTATAATACTTCGGACGATTTTCCTATAAAGATGCTTTAAGTGCTTGAATTGCCGTGAACAAGTACAGAGAATGATAATCTGTAGAGTAAACTAGAACGAGGATAAGATGAACGACATTTATTCGGACCGGTCGTATGGCCAAGTTGAAGTGGGTTTTGGAAAGAGGCTTGGAATTTTAGTAGTCGATTTTCAAAAAGGTTTTACGGACGGCAGGTTCCCGATGGGAGGAAGTGATCGGATAGATGCAGCTGTAGATAAAACTGCAAAGCTCCTAAAAGTGGCGAGAGAAAAAAGTGTTCCGGTCGCCAGTTGTTTTGTCGCTTACCCTAATTTAGATTCTATGCCGTATTGGAAAGTGGGGGCCATTAAAGAAACTCTTTTTGAGGGGTCTGAAGCCGCTGAGCTTGATCCACGGATAGCAGATCACAGCTACGATTACGTGTTTCAAAAGGAGGGTGCTTCAGCTTTTTTTATGACACCCTGCTCAGCTTTTTTTACAAAGCATCGAGTTGATACTATAGCGGTGACTGGTTGTGTCACTAGTGGTTGTGTTAGAGCGTCAGCGGTAGACTCTTTTCAATTTGGATTCAGAACTATGTTGGTTGATGATTGCTCTGGTGATCATGCAGAAGGCCCGCATCAGGACACGATGCGGGATGTTGGTCGCAGGTATGCGGACGTCGTACAAAGTGAAGAAGTTATAAATTACATGATGCGTAATGACTAGGTACAGGCGCAGTCAAGGAGATTTTGTAATGACCTCCAACTGGTCTTCTGGCACGTAAAAGTATGAACCGGGCCTAAAATCATATCCTAAATCACCTAGAAGCCTGCGCTGTCGAGGTGTTGCCTTTTGGACTGTCTGCGGCACTCTGTCGAAGTCATAACAGCGCATAAACATTTGACAATAATTGTAGAGAAGTGTCTTGCGGCCTTTTCCAGAATTGTTGGGAGCCGGGCCGTGCCACAGAGCGTGCGAAAATATGTAGCAGTCTCCGGCTTTTCCATTTAGTTGGACTGCGCCGGGAGTATTTGGGCCTACTGGAGGGTCCTGATTGAACTGAATGGGTCTCATGTGGCTTCCTGGAAATACTGTAAAATTTCCGCTATCGGGGCCATCGACATCCGATAGCAGATACATTGCTTTTACTGCTATAGGGCGACTGGTTTCTGTCACTCTTATCTCTCGTTGTCCTTCGCCCCCATCAGTATGGGTATATCCAGGAAAGCCGTCCCCTGAACCCCGCACTATAGCTTGGGACATACTAAAAATGATATTTGGTCCCATTATATCCACGATTAGGTCGAAAATGCCTTCTCTGTCGATCAGGTCGATGAACGCTTGGTTATAAGGAAGGATGTCACGTCTATCCATAAATGACTCTGGATTTTGATCAACGCACTGTTCAACCCACCCATAATGTCCACGGGGTAACATGCCGGACAGTGGCTCCCAGCCAGGTAGTTTTCTAAATCGATCTATTTCAGCTGAGAAAAAATCTACCTCTTCTGGTTTTAAGGCTCCCTCTATGCACAAGTAGCCGTCCACGGCCCATTGCGTTTTCTGTTCTTCGGTAAGACATTGCATTTAAAGGGCTCTCCTTCGAAAGAAAGACTTAAACAGTTTTGAGGTCGTAGACAATAGTCTGCATTGATTTTTGTTTCGTACGCAATAAAAGCTGTCCTCAACGTTTAAGATTTCACAACCGTGTAATCTTAAACCTCGCTAAATTCTGATGTGCTTTTTATAAAATAAAGCGATACATTGTTAATGACGGCGGTTGTTTCAGTGTTCCGCCGTGATGCGAGTTACCTATTGATGGCAGTCACTGTAAATGGTCGGAAGTGGCAGAATGGGGTGTGGTAGGTTATGAGGACTGAAGAAATTTTGGAAAAGCCGGCGCGCATTTTGACCAAAACTCAGCGAGAAGAGTATTTCGAGAATGGTTTTCTTACAATGAATGAAATCATCCCGAATAATTGGGTCAAACGCTTGCGAGCATGTTCTGAAAAATTATTGAACAAAAGTAGTCTTTTAGAAGCTTCAGATGCCGCCTATGACCTTGGACCTAGACATACGAAGGAAACACCTCATGTGCGGCGGTTAAAAGCGCTTGTAGACCGAGATCCTGTCTTTTGGGAGTTTGCATCCGACTCGATAATGGGGGATATTGCTGCAGACCTAGTCGGGCCAGATGTAAAATTCCATAGTTCAAAATTAAATTACAAATGGCCAGGCACTGGCGAATTGGTTAAATGGCACCAAGATATCCCCGCATGGCCCCATACCAATTATAGCCCGGTGACCTTAGGTGTCTATCTCGACGACGTTACACCGAAGCATGGACCGCTTCTTTGTATTCCTAAAAGTCATAAAGGGCCCTTGTATGTTCATCGGGACGCTGAAGGAAATTGGACTGGCGCGATTTTTAGCAGTGATCTGGAGGGTATCGATATTAAAACAGCAATAGAAGCGCTTGGTTCAGCGGGGACGTTGGTTGCGATCAATTGTCGAACTATACATGGCTCGGGCGTTAATATGTCTCGAAATGTTCGTCCGTTGGCCCTATTTGTATACTCTTCAGCCGACGCCTTTGCATGGATGCCTCAGCCCACACCAACTTCTAAGACGGGCGAAATCGTTAGAGGTTCGGTTGCAAAAATCGCTCATCTTGAGGAGGGAGTATGTCCCGTCCCCCCCGACTGGAACAAGGTAGGGTATAATTCTATCTTTTCGGCTCAGGGTGACAAACAGTCAGAAGTTAAGTAACGGGGCTGGTAATTTTTTATGGAGAGGGTTATGCAGATTACGATCAAAGAAGCACATTCTCTGGTGGTTCAGGTTATGAATGCCTTTGATCAAACGCAGGAATACGCGACGTTAATCGCTGATCATATTATTGACTGTGAACTTCGGGGGTTGGCATACGGTGGATTGGCACGTGTTGTTAGCATTTCAGAACGTCTGAAGCGGACTGGCATTCCCGTGAAGCCAGTTGAAACGGTTCACGAGACCCCGATATCAGCTCGGTTGCGCGGCCATGATAACTTGGGCTATGTAGTGGCGTATAAGGCGACCGAGATGGCTGTATCCAAGGCGAAAGAAACGGGCCTAGCCGTAGTGGGTGCAAATGAGACATGGTATACGGGCATGCTGTCTTATTTTGCAGAAATGGCAGCGGAAGAAGGTATGATTTCCGTTATTGCTTCTAATTGTACGGCGTGGGTGGCGCCTCACGAGGCAGTAGATGGACGCTTCGGAACTAATCCCGTGTGTTTTGGTTTCCCGAGTCTTGATGTTCCCGTGATTTGGGACATCGGTACTTCATCGATAATGCACGCTGAAGTGATGTTGGCGGATCGTTTAGGCCACAAACTCGATGAAGGCGTCGCATTTGACAATAATGGTTTGCCTACGCGAGATCCCAAGGCTGCATTAACGGGTGCATTTGCTCCTTGGGGAGGGCATAAAGGTGCCGGCTTGGGGATGGTTGTCCAGCTGCTCGGCATATTGGCAGGATCACCTGTAAAGCCGCCGGATCTTTCCGATTTCGGTTTTCTTATTATAGTTATGAAGGCTGACTTGATGATGTCAGAACAGGAATACCGAAAAATGGTCTCCGATTATGCTGACTTCGTTCGGAGCGCCCGCCCTATTAAAGAGGGGACTGAAATAAGGATGCCTTTTCAACGGTCGTTTCAGGAGCGTAAGCGCAGAAGCGAAATAAATACTATTGATGTTGCTGAGTTGGTATACGAAAAATTACTTGCGGCAGCTGGGGGATCGTAAAAAAAAACCAATAATGCGATAACTAAATTTTCGGAGTAACTTAAGGGATTAAGAGATGACCGGACTTTATTATGAAGAGTTTGAAATTGGAATGGAATTTAAGCATTCACTTACCCGAACGGTAACTGAGTCAGATAATCTTCTTTTTTGCGCTTTAACTCATAATCCACAACCTCTTCATCTTGATGAAGAATTCAGCAAGGGAACAGAATATGGGCAGCGTATCGTAAATAGTCTATTTACACTGGGTCTAGTTATTGGCGTCTCAGTAGGCGATACGACATTGGGCACGACGATTGGTAATTTGGGTATGACCGACACGCGATTTTCCAATCCGGTTTTTCATGGCGATACTATAAGATCGGTTACAAAAGTGCGTGAGAAGCGGGAATCAAAGTCTCGCCCTAAGGCAGGGTTGGTTATTTTCGAGCATTACGGCTTCAATCAGCGTGATGAAGAGATTGCATTTTGTGTCAGGACTGCTTTTATGATGAAAAAACCCGCATGATTATCAGATCTTGGCTTTTTGTTCCGGGTGATTCAGAGCGAAAACTTGATAAAGCTCGAGAAAACCCAAGTGATGCTTTGATTCTTGATTTAGAAGATTCCGTATCCGATGATAGGCAAGAGGTTGCTCGTGAAATGGTAAGAAACTATCTTACTAAGCGTGCGGATAGAACCCGACAACAGTTATGGGTCAGAATAAATCCTTTGGACTCGGATTTGTCCCTACCTGATCTTGCCTCAGTGATGCCTGGTGCACCAGATGGTATCTGTTTACCCAAAGTTTATTCTGCTGCTGATGTAAATAAACTAGCTAACTATCTGTCAGCTTTAGAAGCACGTGAGGGGTTGGAAATTGGTAGTACAAAAATTCTTGTTGTTGCAACGGAGACGGCCGCATCTCTATTAAGTTTTCACACGTATCTAGAGGGGGTAAGCGATAGAATGACGGCCATTACTTGGGGCGCTGAGGATTTATCTGCCGCTTTGGGTGCAAGTGATAACATGCACGCAACATCTGGTGGATACGATGATCCTTATTTGATGGCAAAGTCTCTTTGCCTGGCGGCTGCTCGAGCTCTAGACGTACAGCCTGTAGGGGTGGTTTATGTTAATTATAAAGATATGGGTGGTTTATCAGCTGATTGTTTTAATGATCGTAAAACGGGGTTCGTAGGAAAAATAGCCATTCACCCAGCTCAAGCTGAGGTTATAAATAAAGCCTTCACACCATCCAAAGAGGAAATTTTATATGCTGAACGAGTCGTGGCCGTCTTTGAGGAAAATCCGGGGATGGGTGTTGTGGGGTTAGACGGTAAAATGCTCGACATGCCGCATCTCAAGCAAGCGAGAAACGTCCTTTCTATGGCGGCAGAGATAGCAAAAAAGAACAGATAATTTTCCACTATTTTATTCGCTGGAGCGCTCTAGCGGAAATTTAAGAGTCGCGTTGAGCTTCTTCTTCTTGTTGGGCGGCGAATATGGACGTGTATCCTCCTGACCAATCAGGTGGTAATGGACATGGCTCACTATCAAATTCGACCCACCTTGCTGGCTTTCCTCTAACAACCGTCAATGCTTCCTCGCATGGTGCGGGATGCGAAGTAATAGCAAGTGCATCCGCTGACGAATAAGCATTTATTAGAAGCGGGCGCATTCTACTGGAGTTATTTGGCATAGATCCATGCACTGTCCTGCAATGATGAACTGTTATTGAGCCAGCCTTACCCTTCATCCATCCTACTTTATTAATTGGCAGACTAGCGGCATCTCTATCGGACATTGCGCCGACCCATTCGTCTTGATCGTTGTAATGGCTATAGATTGGCCCGTATTGACTTCCTGGTATTGCACCCATTGGCCCCATTTCATCGTCCACGTCATGCATGTATAGCCCAATGGCTAAAACAGAGTAGTTGGTGTGTGGATAGAAGGGTATATCTTGATGCCATTTGACTTCCTCTCCACCACCACTCCATTTGAAGTTTAACTTAGAGTGGTGAAAGGTTACGTCTGGGCCCAAAAGATCTTCGGCAACGTCGACAATCGGCCCTTCACTAGCGAATTCCCAGTATGTTTTATCGTGAGAAACGGGACTTGTTAGCCGTCGCAATCGAGGTTCATCCGCATTGTGACCGGGCTCTAGATCAAATTTGGAATCCGACTGTGTATAGGATCTACTTTCATCTATAAATTTATTTGTAGTGACCCAAAGTCGCTCCATCCACTCATCACTAACGAAGTCTTGCAGAACGAGATAACCGTCGCGGAAGTAGGTCTCTCGTTGTTGCTGGGAGAGAGCCTTTGGCTTTTGTGCAAGTATATTTTCTTTTTTCATTTATGCGCTCCAAAGGAGACGTTTCCATGCAGTTTATTATATACTAATTATTAAAGCAAAAAAAGACTATCACCATTAAATAATCTCTCGAGTTTCGCTAGATAAATAGCCGAAGGGGTTTCGCCGTTATCGCCATTATGGTCTGAATTCGCGGTTGTTTAGGTTGTCATAATAAGTTTTGAAATAAATTTGATTGTACTTTTGCCATATTACGTCCATTAACATTAATCAATATAAATATTATTATTAACCTGGGTGCATTAAACGATGTCCTTAAAAGTGGGTGATCGTGTTCCGAATTTTCAACTGCCAGCTAGTGACGGCCTGGATAGGGTTTTCTATTTCGAAGTATTGGGCGGGCCGATTGTTCTAATTGTAGCCCAAAAATCCTCTTCCAAAATTGGCAAAATTTTATTGGCTATGTTGGATTGTTCTAGCGAAATGCAAAGCCTTCGCGTGCAAACGTTCTGCGTCTTGGATAGTTTCTCGGGCATGGAGGGAACTGCATCGGACACCATTTTGTTTAGAGATGAAAAAGGCGACCTGATTAATCTTCTTTTGACTCCAATCGATGGAAATAAACCGTCAGAGGCTATATACTTGTTGGATGAGAACCAGCGTGTTTTTACCCGACTGAAGCTCGGCAGTGTTCAAGAAACCGTTAGTTTACTCAAGGCCAAGATAAAGTTGTTGTGCGGGAGATTTGATCCTCCCCCAACTACCCTGTGTTATGGGGCACCGGCTCTGCTCATGGACAATCTACTTGATGCAGAATTTTGCGGACGTCTAATAGAGAGTTGGCGAAGAGACAATAGAGAGGGGCTTGTAAATGACGGAGCTATAAATGTCTCCGATGAACGAGTAAAAAAAAATAGAGAGCATTTGGTTGACGATGAACAGTTGCGAAGAGAAATTGCGAGTACTATTGGACCTCGCATAGGTCCAGAGTTAGAGAAAGCCTTTAATTACTCGCGACCGCTCCGCTTTGAGGCATTCACTGTGCTCTCGTATACTCAACAAAGAAAGGATTTTTTTGGCCCACATCGTGATAATTTGAGAGCAACTCAAAAACGTCGTTTCGCAATGTCTCTAAATCTCAACGATGATTATGACGGCGGTGAGCTATGGTTTCCCGAATATGGCCCCCATAAATTTCTACCGAAAGCCGGCAGCGGTGTTATTTTCTCATGCAGCTTGCTTCACGAAGCCTTACCTGTAACCAGGGGACAACGTTGGGTGCTCGTGACGTTTATGTGCGACTAGAAGTTTGTTGTATGGTCATGATCTTTTTTAATCAAACACTGTGTCTAGATAGTGGCTACCATCAACCATGGCTTCGATCACTGTTGATCCGTTTGATGAAAGTGCTTTTTCTAAAGCGGAACGAAGCTCGGTTTTATTTCTGACGCCGACAGCAGGTACGCCAAAATAATGCCGCGGCGGCTCGTCGTAAGTTGACATTTCCACCTCAGAGCCATATTGCGCATATTGCCTCTTCTCTTGCTTTAATTGGATCAGAGACAACCATCTATCATTTAGAACCACCACAGGAATTGATAACTGCTGCCTTCTTGCGGTTGCCAACTCGCCGGCAGTCATTTGAAAGCAGCCATCGCCAATTAAGCAAACGACGGGAAGGTCTGGTCTAGCAATCTTTGCAGCTATTGCCGCTGGAATGCCTATTCCCATTGACGACCAGCCATTGGTAACATGACACGTCTTTGGGGATGACGCTTTCCACTGGCTGGCAATTTGGTGGGTGTGAGCTCCAACGTCATAAGTTATAATTCCATTTTCCGGTAAAACTTCCCTGACTATGTCAATAGCTTCATGCGGAGTGAAGTTGGTGCTTTCTGGTCGCAGGGCTTCATTAAAATAAACCATGTGCTTATCCAAATCATCCTGTGTCCAGTCGTTTTTTATTGTGGGGGCTCCGATTAAACGCTCCAGAGAGTCAGTGATATCGCCCGTAATTTTTCCCACAACATTCACCGTATCATCGACATCGGGATCTTCAATATCTATTGATAACACTGGCGTGGAGCCAATCCAGGCTTCATACTCGACTTCGATAGTATCAAAGCCCAGCCCAATTACTAAATCCGCAGACTGAATAAATTTTCGCTGAATTTGGCGCTTACCACGTTCAATACAGCCTATATTCAAGTGATGGTTCTCGTCGATCATGCCTTTAGCCATCGTGGAACTCCCAAACGGAATATTGCAGTGTTCCACAAAAGTCTTTAACAGCGAAGGGTCTTTCATGCGCATAGCTGAGGAGCCTAAAATTGCTATCGGCCGCTTGGCATTCTTGATCAGAGACATCGCGGTTGCTATGTCCTGATCACTGGCCTTATGACCTACATGCCGTATTTCAAAGTTGTTTTCTACTGTTCCCAGGGCTGGTGAAAGTGACACGTCTTCTGGCAGATCGATATGGACTGGTCCCATCGGTTCAGTAAGGGCAAGTGTTAGGGCATTTTTCATCACTTCGGCCACATTATCTTTTCTGGCCGCCATCGAGGCTTTTGTGATAGGAGAAAATAATGCGTGATGGTCTATCCACATCTGAATTCTTCGTCCGAGCTGCCGTGTGTTCAAGTTGCAGGTGATAGCAATCATGGGGGATCTGTCCAGGTAAGCGCTTCCTACTCCTGTGGCCAAATTCGTTGCGCCCGGTCCCAACGTGGCAATACAGAAACCTGGTTTACCAGTCATTCTTCCCATTACATCGGCAGCGAAAGAAGCAGAACCCTCATGGGCGGTAAGAACGAATTCCATCCCCCCCAAACGCATTGCCTCGATAAGAGGCAAAACATTACCACTAGGAATTCCAAAGCCATGCGTTACGCCCGCTTGTTTGAGGAAGGCAACAATTAGATCCGCATTATTCATCAAATACTCCAAATACTGTTATAACTAATTCCTTCGCTTAGTTTGGTGATCTTCCAAACCAAACGCGTGGCCAAGCCATTGTCGCTAGCAGAAACACTAAAAGACCGCCCCCTGCAAGAACAAATATCGCTTGGAAGCTTTTTTGAAATTGTGTGTCTTCATCTAGCGCCGCTGTCCCTCCATTCTGATTGAGCCATACGAAGGCCAAAGTTAATACCGTTACTCCCGATACAACACCAATGGTTCTGGTAAGCATAGTTATACTTCCGCTGACACCTCGCTGAGTAATTGGCAGCATCCCGGTTATAGAATACATATAAGATGCTTGAAATAGGCCCGTGCCCGCACCTTGAAGCACGAGTGAAGCTATCATCCATGGTATGTCGTCAGGACCCTGTACTCCACTAATCGAAGTTAAACCAAGTCCCGTAATCAACACTCCAAAAAAGCTCACAAGCCGTGGATTTATAGTGCCGATGATGCGACCGCCCAAAAGGCCTGCTATACTGGTTCCAACGAAGCCAACGGATAAAATTAGCCCCGCATCATTTGCAGATAAACCCTCGGTCCGATAAAGAAAAAAGGGTATTATAAGAATTACACTAAACGTCGTAAGATAAAGGAAACAGCTAGCTATATTCAAAATTACAAATTCTATATTTTGAAAAACATCCAGGTTAACAATTGGTTCTTTTGCGGCTTTTTCATGGCGAATAAACCAAAAAATTAATACGGAGGCGGCAGCACCAAGACCGATGATTGGCCAAATACCGTTTGTATCAAGGCTGTGAAACTGGTTAATCGTTAAAAGACAAAGTGAGATAGAACAAATTAGAGTAACTGCTCCGAGTCCGTCGAATGTTCCCCCACGCTTCTCGTGGTTAGGTTTGGGTAAAGCGAATATTAATATGAGAGAAACGGCTGAAATTGGTATTCGAAACCAAAAAACAGCACGCCAGTCGAATGCTTCTACCAGAAATCCTCCAAGAATAGGTCCAAGAAGCCCGCCAACCGCGAAAACAACGGTGAACAATCCCACTGCGTAACTTCTTTTTGACTCTGGATACAGAGCAATCATAAGTGCTGGCGCTACACTGGTGGTTAATCCGGTTCCTACACCTTGAAGAAATCGGCAAAACAATAATGAGTCAAAGCTAGACGAAATCGAGATTAGATATAGGGATCCCACGTTTACAGCTAAACCAATCGAAAAAATCCTCCTTCGGCCGTATAAATCGCCGAGTTTACCAAAGACTAACATCAGGCTAGCGTAGGTCAGTACATAGCAAATGACGACCCATCTTATCATCTCCATTGGTTGATCTAAATCATCTACAATATGTGGGAATGCAACATTGACAGAGGTGTCCAGCGGGCCGATCATGGCTCCGAGGCTGATAGCGAACAATCCAATAAGCTGTTTGAGGGAGTTAAACATAAGCTAAATGTTTCTGCAGGACTCGTTTTTTTTAAAGTACCCTATAGTACAAAGGGTTTTAAGGTTTGTTTTTTTAGCTAGGAACCAATTTTAACGTATCATTTACTCTGAAGCATTTAGGAAGGTCTATAGTGGCACAAAATATATATACCGTCGACTTGGTAGCTCCTGATATAGAGCCATATCGGAAAAGCAATGTTGGCGTTGATTTTGTTACGAGTTTTGATAGTGGCCGGGCAGGACCCCACGTTATGATTAATGCTGTCACTCATGGAAACGAAATATGTGGGGCAATAGCACTGGATCGTCTTTTTAAGGATAATATTCGTCCGAAGTTAGGCCGACTGACGTTGGCTTTTGTAAATCATGCGGCGTATTCAACCTTCGATCCAAATAATCCTGCTATGTCGAGATTTATCGATGAAGACTTTAATCGTGTTTGGGTTGAGGAAAGGTTGGATGGACTTGAGGTGACATCGGAACTTAAGCGGGCGCGCGAGCTGAGGCCTATTTTTGACGATGTAGACCTTTTACTAGACATCCATTCGATGGGAACATTCTCTAAACCTCTCATGATATGTAATGGACTTGGAAAAGAAAGGGTGTTTGTTAAGAAAGTCAATTTTCCTGCTTATGTCATGTGCGGGTCTGGCCATGTTGTGGGGAAACGTTTGATTGAATATACCCCATTCAATGACACTAGAAATGATAAAGTAGCGCTGCTTGTTGAATGCGGACAGCACTGGGCAGCAGAAACCGGGGTAGCGGCACTAGATACGGCGTTACACTTTCTATGTGCGACTAGGACCATTGATGGTGATATTGCTGAAGCTTGGTTGTCAAAAGCAGCAATAAATCCTCCAGCCGCAGAAATGTGGGATGTAACTCACGGCATAATAGCAAAGACCGACAAATTTAAATTTTCAAAGCCGTATGAAGGGATGGAAGTAATCGCTAAAGCTGGAACCACTATTGCTAAAGATGGTGAAGAGCGGATTGAAACGCCCTACGATGATTGCCTATTAATGATGCCGAACCATCGCCCAGGGGCTGGGGTCAGAAAATTGAGGCTATGCCGCCGGTCATGAGATGTTCTTGGTTTGGTATGGTTATAATATAGATTGAGTGAATAAACAGGAGTTAAAGATGGCAAGAGGTTTATTAATAGCTGCTTTCGATTTTTCTAATGTGCCCAAAGATGAATTTCATGATTGGTATGATCTGGAACATATTCCTGAGCGAGAAGCGGTACCCGGCTTTGGGGCGTGTGAGCGGTGGATAGGTGTGGAAAACATAAACCAAGCGGTGGCTACTTACGACTTAGACGACTTAGACGTTCTGAATAGCAGTGAATATAAAAGTATAGCATATGAGAACTTGTCTCCTTGGTCTAAGCGAGTTACAGGTATGTGCGATCGAATACTTCGATTTGAAGGCACTCAAATTCTTCCAGGTTCAGAGAGCGCTCCGACGGGTGCTAATGGACTTTTAATGGTCGCTATCAACGTGGCGCAAAAGTTTGATTGCGACTTTAATGCCTGGTATGACGAGGAGCACATTCCAAATCTCATAAACGTTCCAGGAGTGCTAGCGGCACGACGATATAAGAGCCTTTCAGGAACTCACACTTATGTCGCAATTTACCATCTAGAAAAATCAGAAGTTACCAATTCACCTGAATGGTCTGAAGCAATTAATACTCCCTGGAGTTCCCGTATTCGTCCTCATTTCGAAAATAGAATCAGGGTTTTAGCTGAAAAATATAATCGTGATGTTTAGCTATATAAAAGCACAATAATCTTCTTCATGGAACATTCGTGGATTGCGATCGTGGTTCTGGCTGCAGCGCTACAAACTGCCCGAAATGCGGGCCAAAAGCATCTTAGTGCTAGCCTTTCCACTCTGTCCACAACTTGGGTTAGGTTCGGTTTTGGCCTACCGTTTGCCGCTGTTTATGTCGCTATTTTATGGAAGGTTTCATCGCCGAGCATTCTAGTATTCGATGAAAATTTTCTGCCGTTATGTTTTTTGGCATCCCTATGTCAACTTGCGGGAACTGCTTTATTAATTGTGCTCTTTCGGCTCCGTAATTTCGCTATTGGATCCACTTATGTGAGAAGTGAGGCTATTATAGCCGCATTCGTTGGTGTCCTATTTTTCGAGGAAATTCTTGATTTTGCGGGCTGGATTGCAGTTACTATCTCGGTGTCAGGAGTAATTTTAATTAGTATTGCTAAAATAGAACTAGGCGCAGAAAAAATAGCCAGAGTTCTGTCTGATCCATCTGCTGGAATAGGTCTCTTATGTGGCCTTAGCTTTGGAGTTGGTTCCTTTTTCATTCGTCAGGCAAGTTTATCTTTTGAGAACCCCAATTTTCTTTTAACGGCAGCGATTACTCTATTGACCTTGCTTGTCATTCAGACCTTCAGTCTGGGGCTCTGCATTCTCATCTGGAAGCGATCAGATTTTTGGGAAATTGTTCACATGTGGCGCCCGAGTCTTTTTGTTGGAATCACAAGCGTATTGGGATCTATTGGTTGGTTTACCGCCATGACCATCCAGCTTGTTGCTTATGTGAAGGCTCTGGCGCAAATTGAGTTTATTTTTGCCCTACTTGTTTCTTGGTTTATTTTTGGGGAACGTTCCTCTAAATTCGAATTGCTAGGTATAGTCTTGGTCGCTGCAGGTATTTTGGTTTTAGTATTATTTGCAAGATAGCATGAAACTATTGCGTTAAATTCCAAGGTATCGTGTAATAGGTTAGAAGGACTTAAGGGATTGAAATGACAGGTGCAAACGATTCAGACGAGCCAGATCTAAGGTGGATAGAAACTCCAAAGGGAAGGGCTATTATTAATGCTGTTTCGCTGACGGTGCTCCTGGCAATAACACAGCAGTTCGGATATATTGCGCCGGGACCCCCGGTCACCCTAGAAAATATAACATTATATGCTATCTATGGGGTAGTGGTTGGCCTATTAATGTATGTTTGGACAGATTTCAGGATAAAGAGGCGGCGCAAGAAAATAGAGGCGGCAAAATCTAGTGGGGTAAAAAAACAATCCGACGATAATGGTAATGCATGATTAAGTCGTACTGGAGGTTCCAATGATCAGTGATGTTGAGGCAAAATTTTATCATGATAACGGGTACTTGGTGGTCGATGACGTTTATAGCGCGGAAGAGATCACCTCCATGAGGGCCGTATTAGATGAACTCGTTGAAAAAGCGCGAGGGCTCGATGACCACGACAGTATTTATGACTTAGAACCGTCACATACCCCCGAAAATCCGAGAGTCCGAAGAATTAAGGAGCCTTATAAGGTACACCCGATCTATCGAGAAATGGTTCAACACCCAAATATTATATCCATTCTTAACAAGTTAATAGGCCCCGACCAACGCCTACATGGTGGTAAAATCAATATTAAAGCTGCGGAATATGGTTCTCCAGTAGAATGGCATCAAGACTGGGCTTTTTATCCACATACGAATGATGATGTCTTGGCGATTGGGGTAATGTTAGATGATATGACAGAAGAAAATGGACCATTATTGGTCATGCCAGGTTCACACAAAGGGCCAACCTATGATCACCATTCAGACGGTGTGTTTGCAGGCGCCATAGACCCTGAATCTTGTCCTCTCGATTTTTCTAAGGCGGCGAGAGTTACAGGTAAAGCAGGGGCATGCAGTTTTCATCATGTTAGAGCCGTCCATGGCTCCGAGCAGAACCGGTCTGGTAAAGATCGAGTGCTCTTGCTGTACCAAGCTGCTGCTGCGGATGCTTGGGACCTTAGAAGGTTCAACGAGCCCTGGGAGGAGCATGAGTCACGAATGATGGCCGGTGTTTCGAGCTTAGAACCAAGAATGGTTAATGCACCAATACGGCTGCCGTATCCGCCGGCCAAATTTGATGGATCGATTTATGAAAATCAACGAGGCATGAAATCCAGGTACTTTGAATTTGAAACCAATCCGACAATGGAACGAGAAGACGCGGACTGATAAAGCCCATACGGCGACCCTGGGGAGTTTAATTTGCGACTATTTAGGGTTTGGCCTCTCGATTAAGCTACCGCTTTCCCTTCTTTGGTAAGATGGTCTAACCCTTCATCAAGGGCCGCGGAATATGCGTCAAATAAAGCATTGATCTCATTTTCCGATATAACAAGTGGAGGGCAGAAGCACATGGAATCCCCGACAGGACGAAGAATAAGGCCGTGCTTTAGACAAAAATTGCTTATTGTTGCCCCTACATTATCACCTGGCGCAAACGCTTCCTTGGTTGATTTATTTTTTACCAGTTCTGTTGCGCCGATGAGTCCTTCGCCACGAACTTCGCCGACTAATGGGTGTTCAGCAAAACTATTTAAACGCTGCTGATAAAGTCTAGTTACGCTTTGCACATGCCCTAATATATCATCTTCTTCATAGATAGTTAACGTTTCCAGAGCAACAGCGGCAGCTACGGGGTGTCCCGAGTATGTATATCCGTGTCCAAACACGCCAAGTTTGCTACTCGCATCAGCTATAACTTGATAGATTGTATCGCTTATCATGGTTCCCGATATAGGCAAGTAGCTGGAAGATAGCGCTTTGGCGCAAACTAGTATATCAGGTTTGATGTCGAAAGTTTCAGACGCCCAAAAGTTGCCTGTGCGGCAAAATCCGCAAATTACCTCGTCAGCAACGAATAGAACATCATGCTTTTTGAGAACCGCTTGTACCTTCTCGAAGTAGGTCTTAGGTGGAGTGATAACTCCTCCGGCGCCCATAATTGGTTCGGCGAAAAAAGCGGCCACAGTTTCAGGACCTTCCTCCAGAATTAGTTTTTCTAGGTCGTCAGCCATCCTTGTAGCGAACTCCTCCTCGCTCTCTCCATCTTCACCAAATCGGTAGTAGTGAGGGTTGTTAGTGTGTATAAAATTTTCTAATGGAACATCAAATCCCGCATGGTTAAGCGATCTACCTGTGAGGCTTGAAGCAGCCAGGGTGATGCCATGATATCCATTTATTCGCCCTATAATCTTTTTTTTCTGATGACGTCCTCGGGCGTTGTTATAGTACCAAATAATTTTTATGGCTGTATCGTTTGCTTCCGACCCTGAATTATTGAAGAATACTTTTGAAACAGATGAGGGTGCTACGCTCATAAGTTTTTCTGCTAAATCGATGCTAGGTGGATGAGACTTTTGCCCAAAAAGATGATAATACGGCAGTGTCTCGAGTTGTTTTGTTGCTGCTGCAACCAATCGTTTGTGTTGAAAGCCGAGCGATGTAGACCAAAGTCCGGCCATTCCTTCTATATACTTTTTGCCACTATTATCCCACACGTAAATACCATCGCCACGCTCTATTACCATGGGACCATGTTCCTCGTTGGCTCGCATGTTTGTGTATGGATGGACAAGGTATGCGACGTCTCGAGCTTCTTGTGAGTTAGGATTTAACGGCATGTTAGTTCTCCATGAGTCATCGATACTATAAATAATTAAATCAGGATAGATTACTTAACTATAAGAGCTTTTAAAAAAAATCGCCATAGTTTGATTTTCCAAACTGGAGACCTTGTCTTCGTGAATTTGGTGTTTTTAGCGGTCAACGGTTCTATAGTTTTAGAGTTTTTCTAGGAAAAATAAACCAAATAAAAGCCGTAACTTGAATTAATAGAGTTATTCCGAAACCCCAAAAATAGCCCTGACGGTCGTAAAACCCATCTGCATTCATTGGAAATAAGTTTATGATTTCCCCAATTAAGTACTGTATTAGAAAGACACCACCAAAAACCATCACATTTATGGCAGTGATGACGCGTCCAGACAGATCGGTTGGAAAAAATCTTGTTAAATGGGCATACACTACCATAGCCGAGTTCGCTAGCAGTCCAAAACCCAACCAGGGCCAAATGGATGCGGGGACAAGCTCCAACGTAATGACACCCTGAAAAGCCATAAATAATACCATGGTCGTGGCAAAGAATGATAATAATGAGAAATTATATCGTTCCAGCCAATTAGCCAGTGCCCCGGTTAGCAATGATCCGCCTGACAAAGCGATAGCTAGTATCAATAAGTATTCGGCGACAGGACCTCTTTCAAGGCCAGCAACGTCCTTAAACCACGGACCAGCCCAGAGTCCTTGAATTGCCATATTTGCTGCAAGACTTGCAGTTATAAGGGGAGCACAACGCCAGAACTCAGAACTCCTGTATATCAATCCAAGCTCTAGAATTTGTTGCTTAAGATTAGGCATAGAGCTTGCTCTTTGCTTCTCTGGTACCACAATAAATATTTTGACGGCTACAAAGGCGGTGGCGCCGGCCAGGAATAAAAAGATAGTGCGCCAGTCGACAAAATGTAGGGCGCCTTCTAACGGAGCTGTGGCAGCTACGGCACCCAACCCACCTATTGCTAGAAAACCTCCATTAATTAATGGCCAATGGCGATCACTAAACCATATGGTTCCAGCCTTCACGGCGGCCATAAGACATCCTGCTACTCCAAGTCCGATTAGACCTCGGCCAATCGCTAATGTGGACGTGCTTGAGCCAATAGAAAAAAGAACTGCTCCGCCGGCGGCAAACAATAGTAGAACGCTTTGAACACGCCGGGGTCCATATCTGTCTAGCAGGATTCCTAGAGGCAATTGAAAAAGAGAAAAGGTCAAAAAATACATAGCAGTGAGGAATCCTAAATCGCCTGCGTCCAGTCCAACTTCGCTAGTTAACTGTGGCGCTATTATTGCGTTGGTGCAGCGAAACAAGTAGGACAAGAAATACCCTAAGGCGAAGGGAAGTAGGACAACCAACATGAGCTTGGTCGTTCCTCGGATTTGGGAGTTGTTTGGTATCTTTGACAGGTTTTTGGCTTTGTCCTGTCTGAGTTTGCTCGCGAGCGAGTGATTAATGAAAATATTTGCAAACACAGATTTATTCACTTTGATTACTTGGCAATGTCTGCTGTATTATGACGAAATCCTGGGCAAAGGTCGACAATGCATAATGCTTTTAATCGTTAAATTTTATTCGCGATTATCGACTTGAATAGGGTGCAAACCTTCTAACCACCAGTTGAATGAAGCTTTTTTTGATCTAGAAATACTTCACTTAGCGGGAATCCACTGATACAAACCTTTTCTTGAATATTTTAAACTGGTGCTGAAACAACTTAATTCGGTCGGAGAAAAAAATGGCTAGCGTATGGCAACCCGATTCCTGGCGATCTAAGACAGCTCTTCAAATGCCAGAATACCCAGATTTGGAGCATTTAGCGAGTATAGAGTCTCAGATAGCAGGTTTCCCACCTTTAGTTTTTGTGGGAGAAGCTCAGCAGCTTAAAAAGGCCTTGGGACGGGTATCGGATGGCGATGCTTTTTTGTTGCAGGGTGGAGATTGTGCCGAGAGCTTCGCTGAATTTTCAGCTGATAACATACGGGATACTTTTCGCGTCCTGTTACAAATGGCGGTGGTATTGACCTTTGGGGGGGGGATGCCCGTTGTTAAGGTGGGCAGGTTGGCGGGTCAGTTTGCCAAACCCCGTTCCAGCCCCGTAGAGAAACAAGGTGCCATAGAATTGCCAAGCTACCGAGGTGATATAGTTAATTCAATAGAATTTGATGAGCAAAGACGAAGCCCAGACCCCGATCGTCTTTTAAAAGCCTATAATCAATCAGCATCAACGTTAAATCTTCTTAGAGCGTTCGCGCAAGGGGGCTTTGCGAACTTAGAAGAAATCCATCGGTGGACATTGGGTTTTGTATCTAATTCTCCCCAGGGCGAGAGGTATGCGGAGCTATCGCAGCGACTGGACGAGGCCCTCTGTTTTATGAGGGCTTGCGGGTTGACAGCCGAAACAGCTCAACAGCTGAGAGAAACAGAATTTTATACTTCCCATGAATCTCTTTTACTAGGTTATGAACAGGCCATGACCCGTGAGGATACCATAACGGATGACAAGGGGTGGTACAGCACTTCAGCTCATATGATATGGATTGGAGACCGAACGCGTCAATTAGATGGGGCGCATGTCGAATATATGAGAGGTATAAACAATCCGATAGGACTTAAATGTGGGCCAAGCCTCGAGCCTGATGATTTGTTGCGCCTGGTAGATAGATTGAACCCGTCTGATGAAGCTGGGAGGTTAACTTTGATTTGCCGAATGGGCTCTGACAGCGTAGAGGAAAAGTTGCCCCCGTTAATAAGGGCGGTGCAGAAAGAGGGGAAAAAGGTTGTTTGGTCTTGTGATCCAATGCACGGGAACACAGTTACCTCTTCCAATGGATACAAGACACGCCCATTTGATAAAATTTTGATGGAGGTCAGAAAGTTTTTTCAGATCCATTCTGGTGAAAGTACCTATGCAGGCGGTGTCCATTTTGAAATGACTGGGCAGGATGTTACGGAATGTCTTGGGGGGGCACAGGCTATAAATGAGGTGTCGCTGGGTGACCGCTATCATACACACTGTGATCCAAGATTGAATGCATCTCAATCGTTGGAACTTGCTTTCCTGATTGCAGACATGCTCAAAGAGAATCGCTCGAAATTCGATGTATCCAAAATGGCAGCGGTTTCTTAGTAGTAATGGCAGATAACCAACGGCGTCTTGACAAATCTAACCTGCTAGTTGAGTGATAACAAAGGTAGACATCGGAATGCATAAAGGTCGAAGGACAGGGGCAGAAGACCGCAGGCGTTTAGCTCAGGTCTCTACGCATCCGGATAACCGCTCAATTCCCCGGTTTGCTGACAAGTATTTTCTGCGTACAAAGGACGTTGTAGAGAAATTTGGTGATACTACCGTTACATACGCTGTATTTATGCGCCGACCGGTTACTAGCGCACCCCACCTTGCCATAACCTGGTTGGAAGGAGTTGCTAAGCAACGAAAGACAAAAATAGAGATTGATCTTCGTTATAAAGAGGGCGCTTGGGTAGGGGCAGGAGAGCCAATAGTATATATCAAAGGATCGCTTTTTCATCTTGTCGACTTGGAAACCCAGTTTTTGCAAAAGCTGGGGTCGTCATGTGTTGCCGCATATAACGCCTACGTCATGTGCGTGGAACTACCCAAAACGGCTTTTCTAGCTATGGATGCTAGACACTGCGCTGGAACAGAAATGGCTGAGTTGATGGCATATGGGGCTAGTGTTGGCTCTCGAAAAGCTCAAAACAAAGTGGGGGCTATTGGTTTTATAGGCAACGCAACAGATGATACGGCACATTTTTTTGGCCAAGAAATAGGATTTGGTACAATGCCGCATGCGCTAATTGGTTATGCGGGATCAACGGCCCGGGCAGCAGAGATGTTTCACGAGGCCCATCCGAGCGCAAATCTTACAGTATTGGTCGATTATTTTGGTACAGAGATTTCGGATTCGATTGCCGTTTGCGAAAGATTTCCAGATCTGGCTTCAAAAGGAGAGATATCTTTAAGGTTGGATACTCATGGTGGTCGCTATGTAGAGGGGCTAGATATGGCTAATTCATATGCCGTCCTGGAAAGAAATGCAACCAGAGCCATTCGTGGTTATAGGTCGGAAACAGAACTTCGACATCTTATAGGAACAGGGGTTTCTGCTGCAGCAATCTGGCATCTACGGGAAAAGCTGAATACAGCTGGGTTTCCAAATGCAAAAATAGTTGGCTCCAGTGGTTTTTCGCCAGAAAAATGCCGAATTATGGCGCTTGCAGAAGCTCCAGTTGATGTTATAGGTACCGGATCTTACCTACCCGCCAACTGGAGTGAAACCTATGCAACAGCCGACATTATAGATTATAATGGCCTAGCAAGAGTTAAGGTTGGAAGAGAATTTCTTCTTCGAAAATAGAGAAAATGACAGATACTGTTCTTTTAGTAGTACACCAAAAAAAATCTGTTCCAGGTCATATAGGTAGCCTTTTTTCCGAGCGAGGATATTTGTTTGATCGCAGATGTCCTTGCGAAGGGGATCCGTTGCCTGAGGAACCCGAAGCTTACGCTGCTATAGTTTTTTTTGGCGGACCGATGAGTGCAAACGACTGTTCGATGCCTGGTATAAAGGCCGAATTGGAATTTATTCCAAAGATTCTTAAAGCGAAAATACCATTTTTTGGTCTTTGTCTCGGAGGACAGATGCTTGCTCGGGTACTGGGTGCGCAAGTTGCACCTCATAAAGATGGTCATATCGAGTCGGGATATACGCGGATTTACCCCACGGAATTGGGGAAAGACTGGTTCTCAAACTCTAATATTTTTTATCAATGGCATAAAGAAGGTTTTGAAATGCCACGAACGGCTAATCTTTTGGCTACCGGCGATATTTTTCCGAATCAAGCTTTCGTATATGGTGAAAATGCCATTGCTACTCAATTTCATCCTGAAATAACTCGTGAAATGATCGATAGGTGGACTATGCATGGCGCTCATCGATTGAATCGGACAGGAGCTCAACCAAGGCAAGCGCACGTAAAAGGGTGGGAAATATTTAACGAAAGTATAGAGATGTGGAGTAGATCCATACTAGATCGTTTTGGATTACATGGCAGCAAAACATTGGCTGACGTTGCAGACTAAATATAGCAATCTAATAGATAAAACGATTCTTGATGTTATTTAGAGGGATTAAAATCATGCAATGATAGGTAATCCAAAATGAGATCTTGGCAAGAAGCCCCGTTAACTGCATTTTTTAACCTGAGATTAAATGGTGTCCAGATATAAAAATTTATTTTCAAAAATAGTGGTTGGTGAAAGAGAATTAAGAAATAGGATCTGTCTTTGTGCCACCGTCACAAACTTCGCAAGTCGCAATACCATCACAGAGCCGTGGAGGAATTTCCTTATAGAACGGGCAAGAGGTGGCGCCGCTATGGTGGTAACTGAGGTGATCGCAGTTGATCCGGAAGCAATTGCCCAGTCCTCCACTGTTACAGGATATGACGATACTAATGTTGATGGATTTCGATTGATAGCTAAGGAGGTCAACGGGGAGGGGGCCGCTATCGTGGGCCAATTATGGCACCCGGGAAGGCAACAACTTTGGCACCCTACTAAGTCGCCAATCGGTGTCTCAAATCTACCAGACCCATATAGCGGCACCGTCCCACATGTTATGGATACAGAAGAGATTTATCGTGTGGCAGAATCTTATATACTGACGGCTAAACGCCTTTCTGATTGTGGCTTCGATGGTGTGGAACTTCATGGAGCACACGGTTATTTGATAATGCAGTTTCTATCTCCTGCCTCGAACACGAGGGGAGACGCGTTTGGAGGCAATCTGGACGGCCGGACACTTTTCGTGAGGACCATAGCAGAGGGTATCCGTAGCGTTTGCCGCAAGGGGTTTATAATTGGACTTAAAATGCCAGCTGATGAAGGGG
Source organism: uncultured Nisaea sp. (assembly GCA_964342575.1). Taxonomy (GTDB): domain Bacteria; phylum Pseudomonadota; class Alphaproteobacteria; order Thalassobaculales; family Thalassobaculaceae. The sequence goes on from CAYFGZ010000002.1 coordinate 55,667, forward strand.
TCCTGGGAGGCATTGATCCTGAGGAAGCAGCTCTAATGACAGCTAAACTAGCTCAAACTGGTGATTTCGATTATTTCGCTTATGGTCAGGGAAATTTTAGCCTCAGTTTAGAAAATCATGTTCCGGACCTCTACTTTGATAAAGGAGCTTTTATAGACCTACATAAAAAGATGCGCGTTGTTTCAGGCGGCATTCCGGTAATGGCGTTGGGTAGGATTGGCTCGCCGGAACTAGCAGAGCGCGTTGTCGGTAATGGTTATGGCGATCTTGTTGGCATGTCTCGAGCACTTATTGCAGACCCTGCTTGGCCGGAAAAGGCTCTGTCCGGGAATGAAAAAGAGATTAGGCCGAGTGTTTTTGATAACTTTGCTTGGGGTGAAGTTCACTTGGGGAAACCTCTAGCTGAGCACCATAATGCTCATATTGGGAAAAAAGGTGAGGCTTTCAATATGCCAAGTGTCGCGGCTTCCGCGAAAAGGGTTTTGATAGTGGGCAGCGGACCAGCAGGTTTAGAGGCAGCTTGGGTCTCCGCTGCCAGGGGGCACGGCGTTACATTATTTAGTGCGTCACCCAAGCTAGGCGGTGGTTTGTTGATCGAATCAATGCTCCCCGGACGCGAGGAAATGGGCAGTATCATAGAATATCAGGTGTACATGGGGGAAAAATATGGTGTTGAATATGTTCTAAATCATAGAGCATCCGCTGATGATATAACGAAGTTTGGTGCTGACGAGATCTTTTTAGCTACGGGCTCTATTCAGCGGATGCCACCGGTATTGAGGGACAATTTAAAAGTTTTATCTGCCAGAGAATTTACGGTTCAGTCGGATAAGTATTCCGGTGACTTGGCTGTTCTAATTGACGAAGATTTTGGAGCTGCTACGTATGGAGTAGCGGACCTTTTGGCGGCGAGATTTAAGAAAGTAATTTTGATTACTTCACGACCGGGAATCACTGGCGGTGTTAATCATTGCAGCTCTATTGGAATTTACCGGCGCCTATATGGGGCAAATATTGATATTAGAATTGCTCAACAAGTAATCAGTTTTTCTAATGGCATATTGGCAACAAAAAATCCATTTAGCGGAGCAGTAAGTCATATCGGTTCTATCGACTTTGTAGTTTACTCAACCCCAAGGGTATCGATTGATACATTAGCCCAAGAATTGCGAGAGACAGAGTTTTATAGAATAGGAGACTGCCGTTCCCCTAGAAATCTTTTGGCTGCTATTCAGAGCGGTTATGCTCTTGCCGAAGTACTCTAGATTTTATTTTTGATATTTTATTGGTATTGGAGCGCCTAGATTACATATGAGTAAAAAGACTGGGTTGGAAATATTAGAAGCACGAGTGTCGCACGATTTATCCATAATCGGTTATCCAATCAATGAATGGGTGCCCGCGAAATTCGATTCTGACGGCCAACGGGTGTTGGATGTCTTGATAGTTGGTGGAGGTCAAGGTGGGCTTGCAATCGCTTTTCAGCTGCTGCGGGAAAGGGTGAGCAATATTCTTATCGTGGACTCGGCGAACGCTGGAAATGAGGGGCCATGGCTAAACTATGCACGGATGCCGATACTCCGTTCTCCGAAAGAGGTAAATGGTCCGGATCTAAATATCCCAAGTCTTGCATTTCAGTCCTGGTATGAAGCCCAGTATGGTCGGGTTTCCTGGAGTGAGCTAAATAAAATACCCACCAAGTTATGGGCGGAATATTTGCAATGGTACCGAAAGATATTAAATATTCAGGTCGAAAATAATTCTTTGCTAGAGTCATTCGGACCCTCGAACGGATTTCAACAAGCCATGGTAAAATGTCTTAATAGTGGTTGCACAAGACGGATACTAACCCGAAAAATTGTCTTAGCTACAGGAATAGAAACTCCCGGAAAATGGTGGGCTCCACCGGTATCAAATGATATTCCCAAAGATTACTGGTTTCACGCGAGCGAATTAATAGATTTTAGTGCTCTCAGAAAGAAGAGAATTGCCATTTTAGGGGCAGGGGCGTCGGCAATGGATAATGCTGTAGCAGCTCTTGAGGCTAATGCTGCGGAGGTTACAGTATACAGTAGGCGCCAGGAACTTCAGAGGGTTCAGCCATTTAAATGGTTATCGTTCCCAGGGTTTCTCAGACATTTTTGTGAGTTGGATGACGAGTGGCGGTGGCAATTCATGAGCCATTTATTGACATTGCGTGAGGCATTCCCCAGAGAAACATGGGAACGTGCAAATAGTTATAATCAATTCCGTCTGCAGACAGGTGCTCAGTGGAATAAGTTAACCGCTAAAAATGGACAAGTTTTTATCAAAACTCCAAAAGGAATATTCGAAGCGGATTTTCTAATTTTTGGTACTGGTTTCTCGATCGATTTATTTGAAAGAGATGAACTTAAGCAGCATGCCCCGCTGATAGCTCTATGGTCCGATCGGCATAAGATCGCGGAAGACAAGGTAAATGCCACTCTGCTTTCCTATCCATATTTGGGAGGGGGCTTTCAATTTCTCGAGAAAGAGGTGGGTTGTGCTCCATGGTTAAAAGACATTCACCTTTTCACATTTGGCGCGACGATGAGTTTTGGCCCAAGTGGATCTTCAATCAATGCCATGAAATTTGCTGTCCCACGTCTCGTAAATGCGATTACGCGAGATTTGTTTTTGGAGGATGTACATAGCCATTTTGAATCAATGAGAGCTTACGACCTTCCAGAATTTTTGCTTCCAGGAGAAGATAGAGAGTTAGCTCCAGCGTCCACAGATTTCTACGGGAAAAGAGTTGGATCATAAAATAGTTGCGTTAAAATAATCTGTTCCCTAACCTACTATTTAAGGACCATTGTTTTCAATGGATAGCGTAGAATAGATTTGTCTTTCTTTTGGATAATGGATGGCGACTAAGAATTTGGCACCTGGGTTTTTAAAAAATCCCCAGAATTTAATGGTATTTCATGGCCCATCCACGGGACTTGAGATTGTCGTTGATCAAAAAGTGATTGCACGCACCAAAAGTCCAATTATTTTGGAAGAGGGTGGGTATCCATTAATCTATTATATCCCTCGAAAAGATGTTCGTATGTATTTACTTAAGAAAACAAATCAAACTACTTACTGTCCATTCAAGGGCACCGCTACCTATTGGATGCTTAAGAAGAGCGACTCATTGTCTACTGATATTGCTTGGTCGTGCGAAACAACATATCTCGAGGCAAAGAGTATAGAAACTTGCCTATCTTTTCATATTCTCAACACCATCGAGCGGAACTTTTTTTGAGCTGCCTTGGGCTGCAAGTAAGATTACTGATAACTAAGGAGGATAACAGTGTCGCAAGGTAATGCGGAGTTGCACGCTTTTTTTCACGAACCTTCATCAACAGTTTCCTATATGGTGATCGATTTAAAGACAAAGGCGACGGCAGTAATAGATCCCGCAGCAGATTTCAATATTTCAACGGGCGGCCTAGATTTTAAATTTTCACAGAATATTGAGGAGTTTATCAGGGCTAGGCAGTTGCGACTTCAATGGATTCTTGAAACTCACGTTCATGCGGACCACGTTACTGCAGCACAATACCTCAAATCGCACCTCGGTGGTTCGGTAGCCATTGGCAATCGAATAACGGAAGTACAGAAGATATTCTCGAGCATCTATAACGATGCGTCTTCGTTAAATTGTGACGGATCAGAATTCGATCGGTTACTCCTACCGAATGAGGTATTTGAGCTTGGAACCTTAAAGGTCAAGGCTATTCCAACCCCAGGGCATACCCCGGCTTGCATAAGTTATTTAATAGGCGACATGTTGTTCGTAGGAGATAGTATTTTTATGCCTGATTTCGGAACGGCCCGTTGCGACTTTCCCGGAGGGAGTGCCCCAGATCTATATAAATCTGCTCGTTGTTTGCTCGGCTTACCCGATGAGACACGGGTATTTGTTGGCCATGACTACGGGCCAGGCGATCGACCAATAAAGTGGGAAACGACAGTTGGTGAACAAAAGAGGCTCAATATTCATGTTAAAGATGGGATAGAAATGAAAGAATTTGTTGACATGCGGGAGGCCCGAGATTCAAAACTTTCCCTTCCCTCCATGATAATTCCATCTATCCAAATAAACATGCGAGCAGGAAATCTTCCAGAGGTGGATAGCAATGGGATTTCTTATATAAAAACACCAATTAACGAGTTCCCAGGTACGAGATCTTAGCCCGAGTTATAGACGCAAAAAATAGATTAATTATTTAGGACTATGACTTTGCCTTTACGGTTTTCTTCTATCATTCCCATGAAAAGTGAAAGTAAGGGGGGAATGATTATCAATGTAAGGATAGCAGATAGAGTCAATCCACCGATAACAACTGAACCTAATCCTCGATATAATTCGGCGCCTGCCCCCGGAAACACTACGAGTGGCATCATTCCTAAGACACTTGTGAGAGTTGACATAAAAATGGGCCTTATTCTATTGCGGGTGGCTTCTAGAATGGCCTCTCCTCCAGCTAAACCGTCAATTCGTAGATGGTGCAAAGTTTGATGGACTAGCAATATGGCGTTGTTGACGACAATGCCAATCAGAATTACAAAACCCAGTAGCGTAAGCATATCCAGATTCTGATGCTGAAATAGGCCCAATATTACCAGTCCTATAACACCCCCTGCTGCAGCTAGTGGAACAGAAAAAATTATTATAAAAGGATACAAAAAACTTTCGAAAAGCACAGCCATAACGAGATACACAATTATTAACGCCATTATTAGATCTAAAACCATTTCGTCCCAAGTTTCGGTTAAGTTGTCAGCAGTTCCGGATAATTCTAGTTTAATCCCTTTGGGGACAGATTCGGTTTTTAATTTATTTATTACATCGGTTTCTATTCGATCCATAGCTGCTTCTAGTGGCATAGTGGCGGGAGGATTGATTTGTAATGTTATAGTCCTAAGTTGCTCCTTGTGCCTAATCTCCGACGGGCCCGTAGTTATATCGATTGAAGCAAGTGAACTCGCAGGCACAATCTCTCCTGAGGTGGTTACTACTGGTAGATCATTAATCCCTTGTGTCGATTTAATTTTGCTCTTGGGGCCTTTAAGAGTGAGGTCTATCTGTTCTCCGTCGACGGTGATCTCGGCGACCCTCAATCCGTCGTTAAAAGCATCTAAAGTTTGGCCAAGATCCCTGGCTGATATCTTGTTATCCGCAAGAAGAATTGGATCAGGGTAGACACGAATTTCAGGGGCGCCAAGGCTCAGAGAAGGGCGTGGCCTCATTCGAGTGCCTTCGCTTCTAGGAAGCGTCTTCTGCAGTTTTTGGGCAGCTCTTTGCGCTACGTAGATAATTTCGTCAAGTTTCCCTCCGGATACATCAAGGTCGATGGAACGAGAGCCTCCAATCCCCCTGCCAAATATCGATCTTTTTCTCATAATTCCGTAGGTTTTAGGTTCCGAATAGAGCGATTGTTCTAGCACCGGTATTAATTCTTCTATCCGAGAAGGGTCAACGGCTACAGCACCTATAATTGCGTTAGCTCTGAAAGCGGCAAAGAAAAACCTTTCAATGGTTGGAATACCCTTTTCAGTTTCTTGACGGGTGCCATCTGGATCCCAGAGTTTTTCTGTCGCTGTCTCTGATTTTGTTGCAATGGTTGTCATTGTTTTTAAATTATAGCCAGAGGGCGGCATGACGTAACCTATTATAAGATTTCTATTCCCATCTGGCAGATAGTCGAGCTTAGGGAGCAATAACTTTGCCACCAATCCAGAAATTACAATTACTAATAGCACGGTAGCAGCAGCTTTTCTTCGATCGCCGGTAATAACTTTTGTGAAGTGCAGGGTTTTCTGAACAAAAGTGTTTGCGGCAGTATCTAAAAGAGATATACGTCGGTCATGAGTGATATTTTGCATGTCGCCAGTGAGTAACCGGCTTGATAATGCAGGGATAACGGTTATAGATACAATTAGAGAAAGCAGTACGGAAACTGAAATAGCAACGGCTATATCCCGAAATAATTGTCCTACTTCAAGCTCCATGATTAGTATTGGGATAAATACCATTACCGTAGTTAGCGCTGATACAAGTACTGCTCCCCATACTTGATTGGCACCTTCAAATGCAGCCTTGGTAATTGGTAGACCTCGCTGTCTCAATCTAAAGATGTTTTCCAATACCACAATAGCCGCATCCACGACCATACCTATAGCAAACGCGAGACCAGCAAGAGAGATCACGTTGATTGACCTTCCGAGAGCAGCCATAGCAACAAAAGAACCAATTATTGAAACTGGTATAGCCAGCGACACCACAATCGTCGCAGCTCCACTCCTTAAGAAAATTAATAGCACAAGGGCTGCTAATGTTCCGCCTATATAAATATTTTGCTGCACCAAATTTATCGCAGAATCTATATAGGTGGTTTCATCGTATACTTGCGTTAGGATTAACTTTTGGTTTAGCAGATAATTATCATTTATTTGATCTACTGACTTTCGAATTCCGCGCATTACTTCGATTACGTTGGCTCCAGTTTCTCTGTAAACAGGTAAAGCGATCGCGGCTTCCCCCATCATCCGGATGCGTGAAACGGGGTCTTTGTAGTCGAATATCACTTGGGCCACGTCAGCTACTTTTACACGAGTAAACCTGCCTGAAACGTTGTCAATTGTTGATTTTAGTACAACGTCTTTGACCGATTGAAGAGATTCGAAGTCGCCTTCGGTTCGCACCACGTATCGACGTTTACCTTCATCGACAGCGCCTGCTGAGATGGAAGCATTAGCGCGCCTTAACGCGTTTACTACATCTGGAATTGTCAACTTGTATCGGGCGAGGCTTTCCGGATCGGCAACAACTTGCATTTCCCGTTCGGCGCCGCCGTATACACGGACTTCTGCAATACCATTCACTCTCTCGAGGCGGTCTTTTATAAAATCTTTCGCAAAATCGAAGTAGGTATGAATTGGCACTGAGTTGTCGGATAATCGCCGCAATATCAACCAAGCTATGGCGTTATCCTCAGATCCGGCCGTGTTTAGGGTTGGCTGATCGGCCTCTGTTGGATAATTGCCGACACGATCCAGCCTGTTAGATACTAAAAGTACCGCCTTGGTCATATCTTGGCCAACCGAAAACTCAAGTGTAACTCTTGCTCGTCCAGTTTCTGAGCGGCTAATGATGGATTCTAATCCTTCTACCCCTTTTAGTTCCTTCTCCTGTCGATTAACGATCTCCCGCTCAACTTCCGCCGGGGCTGCCCCTGGCCATTGGGTTGTTATTGTTATCACAGGTCGATTGACGTCAGGAGTTAATTGAATTGGAATAGTCTGCAGGGCAACTGCGCCAAACATAATAATCATTAGGACGGCGGCAATAACCGCTATCGGTCGCTGAATAGAAGTAGATATTAAGCGGTCCATGATTTCCCTTAACTTACCGGTTCGACGGTTTCGCCGGGTCGCAGTCTTTCATTACCTCTAATAACAACTACATCACCCGGCCTTAGCCCTTTTAGTACTTCAAATCTTTCTCCGATGGACCGTCCAATTTTTACCGTTCTAATATTTGCTTTTCCTGCCTCTACTACATATACGAGTTTTTGGCCTTTCTTAACCAGGATTGCATCTTTATGGACAGTTACAACGCCAGTTGGTTTGCTAATAGGAATTTTTAAGATCACAGACTGATTCCCTGCCAGTCTTCCACGCGGCGTTGTTTGATCAAGGGTAAACCGCACAGCGAGTGTTCGGGTCTGCATATTTTCGTGTGGTATTATTACACGCACTTTAGCGCCAAATTTTGTCCCATTCTGCAGCTTAGCTTCCACTTTTATGTTTGGAATAAGTTCCATTGCTCGGATCGTTGGAACATCTGCCTCTATCTCCAGATTGAGATCATTCAAAATGGTAACTATGGGATCACCGATCCTTGCATAGTTACCAGCAACTTTATGCTTAGCAATGATAACCCCTGAATAGGGAGCTTTAATCTGAGAATCTGCCAGAGATATGCGACTAGTCCCTAAATTGGATTGTGCTCGTAATACCTCAGCTTTTGCTTCTTCAACTGAGGCTCGCGCTATTTCTATATCTCGTTGGCTATCCTCTTCGCGATCTAGTCGAAAAGCATTTGACCCACGGAGCGCTTCAACCCTTTTCCCAACCTGATGTTTCTTCAGCAAATTTGCAGTTTGACGTTGTAGTATTGCTTTTGCACGTCGCAGTTCTGCAATTCTCAGTTCCACCCGATTATTAAGTTGGTCAGACGACATTCTAGCCAAAGTATCACCCTTTTTTACGCGGTCGCCAACTTGAACCATCATTAAACTGATGCGTTCCGCTATTCTTGAAGAAACCACCCCTGATTCAGTTGCTACAAACCGTCCGAGAACTGGCATGGTCTGCGCTAGAGGCTCCGATATAACTGGATCTATAAAGACAGGATTTGATTTAACTTCCGCCTTTACAAGGGATGACAGACCTAGAGCTAAGCACCCACAGATTGAGATGCAAAAAACAGTGTAACTAAGTTCAATTAGCCTATACATAAGGTTCTTCCATGTTGCATTTTAAAACCCAGTAAAAATAACATCTTTTCAATAAAAGTTATCCGATTACGTTATGGATAGGAAGGTTATAAAGCATTTAGTGGATGGTTATTGGCAAGTTCTATTTCAGAGGATAAATTGTGAAGAAAAATATTTGATCTATATATTGTTACCTAGAATAGTGGTTTTCTATCTCGAATAGGAGCTGCTATTACTGGATTGTTTGTCAACATCTTTGTAACTCGCTCAAATCTTCTTGAGGCGATAATAATTGCTGAGCTAATAATAGAAAAAAGTTGTGGGAGTTTGCTGATGACAATATTTTACAGCCACGCGGCTTGTTTAGATCACGATATGGGTGATGGGCATCCTGAGAGCCCAGCCCGCCTTGCAGCCTTGCAATCAGCATTTGAAGCGGCCGAATTTAATAAGTTAGAACGGCGTGAACCCCCAGAAGCCACGCTTGAGCAGCTCGAATTGATGCATCCAAGCGATTATGTTGAAAATATTCTGGCCTCTGTTCCGATATCAGGCATAACGCAGATAGATGCTGATACACGGCTTTGTCCAGGTTCAGGGGAAGCTGTTCTTAGAGCCGCAGGAGCAGCTTGTGCTGCAGTAGATGCAGTAGCGTATGGGGAAACAAAGAATGCATTTTGCTCAGTAAGGCCTCCGGGGCACCATGCAGAAAAAAGAACGGCCATGGGGTTTTGCTTCTTTAATAATGTAGCAATAGCCGCAGGCCATGCCCGAGCCAAACATGGAATTGAGAGGATAGGGGTTATAGATTTTGATGTGCATCACGGGAACGGAACGCAACAAATGTTTTGGTCTGAGGGAAATTTCTTTTTTGCTTCTACTCATCAAATGCCCCTATATCCTGGAACAGGAGCAAAAGATGAACGAGGTGAATTTGATAATATTCTGAATGTACCTCTGGAAAGTGGCGCTGGTAGTGATCAATTTAGAACGGCAATGACCGAAATCGTTTTACCGGGAATTTGTACCTTTAGGCCCGAGCTGCTTCTAATTTCTGCTGGTTTCGACGCGCACGAGAGGGACCCGTTAGCGGGCCTCAATTTGCTGGAAGAAGACTACTCTTGGGTGACACAAGAATTAATGTCTGTTGCGGAACAACTCACTGGGGGTCGCATAGTTTCTATGTTAGAGGGTGGCTACGACCTAACAGCATTAGTTTCTTCTGCCTCGGCCCACGTACGCGAGCTTATGAAGGCGTAAGATAGTTTGCCTGCATTAGCCTTGTCTCTAGTTTAGAGGCATCTTAGAGTGTTGATATTTGCAAGGAGAAAAGTATTGAACGAGAAAAAAACCCCCATAGAGAAACTTAGTTTTGAAGAGTCTCTCCAGGAGTTGGAGAGTATTGTTGATCGACTGGAGAGTGGACAGGGGTCTCTAGATGATGCGATAGCGGCATACGAGCGTGGTTCAATGTTGAAAAAACATTGTCAGAGAAAACTGGATGAAGCTCGTATGAAGGTCGAAAAAATACGCCTGCCAGAGGATGATAATCCAGCTGAAGTGGAGCCATTTGACGAATAAAAGTTTTTGTTGGTTGGGAAATAGCTTTATGGAATTGACCGAGGCGCTAATGAAATGCGCTGGGAAAATAGAAACCACTATGAATACCATACTGCCTAAAGCAACGGGTATGGAGGGTTCTTTGCTGGAAGCGATGAGGTATAGTTGCCTAGGCGGTGGTAAGAGGTTACGACCTTTTATGGTAGAGCAATCATCTCGGTTGTTTGGGATAGAAGGAGATACCGTAAATAGAATAGGAGCAGCTGTGGAATTTTTGCACTGTTATTCGCTGATTCACGATGATTTACCCGCTATGGATGATAGTGATTTGAGGCGGGGAAAAGAGAGCTGTCACAAGAAATTTAACGAGGAAACAGCTATTTTAGCGGGTGATGCGCTACTAACTCTTGCCTTTGAAACTTTAGCCGATAAAAAGACCCATTCAGCTGACGAGGTACGATGTAATTTAGTCTATGAATTAGCGCGAGCCGCTGGCGCTCAAGGGATGGTTGCAGGTCAAATGATGGATCTTGTTGCCGAAGGAACGGACCTTCATACAGAGCAAATAACGAGGTTAGAACGTTTAAAGACAGGAAAAATTTTTTCGTTCTGTATGTTGGCTGGGGGCATTGTCGGCCGCGCTCAACAACAAGAATTGACAGCGCTGAGAGAATATGCGGATGGTTTTGGAATCGCTTTTCAAATAATTGATGATTTATTGGACGTTGAAGCGAATTCAAGAAACACCGGAAAACCGGCAGGACAGGACGCTATAGCCAAGAAAGCTACCTTTGTATCAATATTAGGGGTTGAAGAAGCACGCAATAAAGCTGTATTGCTCATTGACCGATCTATTGCTGCTTTAGAGGCATGGGGTGGAGAAGCAGATCATTTGAGAGCACTAGGGCGCTATATTTTAAAGAGACCAGGGTAACCAAAAGGGGGGTTAATGACAACAAAATGGACACCTACGCTAGACCGTATTGTAACTCCTAAGGATCTTAGGGAGTTGCAGGCAGCAGAGCTCGAAAAAGTAGCAGATGAGTTGAGGCAGGAAGTAATCAATGCAGTTTCCGTTACTGGGGGGCATTTGGGTGCAGGGCTAGGGGTTGTCGAGCTAACAGTTGCGCTGCATTATATATATAATACCCCAGAGGATCGCCTGATTTGGGATGTGGGGCATCAAGCCTACCCACATAAAGTACTAACTGGTCGACGCGACAAAATCAGGACACTGCGACAAGCAGGCGGCCTATCGGGTTTTACTAAAAGATCAGAAAGCAATTACGATCCGTTTGGTGCTGCCCACAGTTCAACGTCGATATCTGCGGGACTTGGGATGGCTATCGCTAGGGATTTGATGGAAAAAGATAATCATGTGGTTGCCGTAATCGGCGACGGGGCTATGAGTGCCGGCATGGCATATGAAGCTATGAATAACGCCGGCGCGAGTAACTCCAGGCTGCTTGTTATACTTAATGATAACGATATGTCTATAGCTCCCGCTGTGGGCGCCATGAGCGCCTATTTATCAAGGTTAATCAGTTCTCGGCCCTATAGAAGTTTAAGAGAACTAGCTAAGCAGATAGCCTCGCACCTTCCAAAAAAAGTAGAACGAACAGCAAAACGGGCTGAAGAATACGCGAGGGGTTTAGTAACTGGTGGAACCCTATTTGAAGAGCTAGGCTTCTACTATGTAGGCCCCGTAGATGGCCACAATCTAGACCATCTATTGCCAGTATTGGAGAATATTAGAAACGCGCGCCAGGATAAGCCGGTCCTATTGCACGTTGTTACGGAAAAAGGAAGGGGGCATCCGTTTGATAAGAATTCGCCGGAAAAATATCATGCGGTTCAAAAATTTGATGTTGTAACTGGCGCTCAAGCAAAAACAAAAGTCAACGCACCCACCTTTACTGATGTTTATTCAAAGTCCTTAATTCTGGAAGCAGAAAATGATGAGAGAATAGTCGCCGTAACTGCGGCTATGCCATCTGGAACAGGAATAAGCAAATTCTCAGAGCGTTTCCCCGAGAGAAGTTTTGATGTTGGAATAGCGGAGCAGCATGCTGTAACGTTTGCCGCTGGAATGGCAACTGAAGGTTTAAAGCCTTTCGTCACCATTTATTCTACTTTTCTGCAGCGCGCGTATGATCAAGTAGTTCACGATGTTGCAATTCAGGGTTTGCCTGTCCGGTTCGCCATTGATAGAGCGGGCTTAGTTGGCGCGGACGGTGCAACCCATGCAGGCTCATTCGATCTTGCCTATCTTTGTTGTCTGCCAGGATTTATTGTAATGGCTGCCGCTGATGAAGCTGAACTTATGCATATGGTCGCTACAGCTGCCAAAATTGATAACACACCATCCGCGATTAGGTACCCAAGAGGTGAGGGCGTCGGGATTGAACTTCCTTCCTCTGGAGTGCCACTGGAGATTGGTAAGGGGAGAGTAGTTCGAGAGGGTGCGGTTGTTGCTATTTTATCCCTGGGGGCGAGACTTTCGGATAGTCTACTGGCAGCCGATGATTTGGCAGCTCGAGGCCTTAGTGTTACGGTTGCAGATGCGCGTTTTGCCAAACCATTAGACACTGATTTGTTGATGCAATTAGCCAATAATCATCAAGTTTTGTTAGTGATTGAGGATGGTGCAGTTGGTGGATTTTCCAGTTGGGTTATCGACTACCTTTCTCGGGGTGGTTTTTTGGATAATGGCTTGAAGGTTAGACCAATGACTCTGCCGGATAAATTCATTGAGCATGCCGCGCCCGCAGAACAGTATAGGGAAGCTGAATTGGATGCCCAAAGCATTGTGAAAGTGGTATTGTCGGCTCTTGGGAGGACGGAACTAAATAAACCGGTGCGGGCGTAGTATGAGAATGTTTTTTAAAATCTCCACTGCACCACTGATCATTTAACGTCTTTCCAATAAGTTCAATGAATGAAAAACGAGTGAGACTTGATCGACTGGCGGTTTCCAAGGGGTTGGTTAAATCGCGCACCTACGCTAAAGACTTGATAGTTGCTGGTCACATTCTTTGTAATGGTAGAATAGTCAGAAAAGCGAGTGCCTTGGTGCCAGACGAATCTAAACTAGTATTATTGAAAAAATGTACTGCTTGGGTGTCTAGAGGGGGCGCCAAGTTGGCAGGAGTATTGGAACACTTTCAAGTGCAACCTTATGGAAATTGTTGCCTTGACATTGGAGCATCAACCGGTGGGTTCACAGAGGTACTACTCAGAAATGGGGCAGAAAAAGTCTACGCAGTCGACGTAGGACATTCTCAATTAGCTGAGTCGATAGCATGCAATTCAAAGGTTGTTAATCTGGAAGGTGTCGATGCTCGAAATCTGAATTCAATAATGATACCCGATGCGATAGATATACTCGTGTGTGATGTGAGCTTTATTTCATTAAGAAAGGTAATCCAACCATCGATGGATTTGGTTAAACCTGGAGGTAAACTGGTCTGCCTCCTTAAGCCTCAATTTGAAGTAGGGCCTGGAACAATAGGAAGAACGGGAGTTCTTACCGACCCAGTTGTTCGAAACAAGGTGCTCGTACAAATTCAAACCTGGTTTTCCAAAATACCAAACTGGCAGTTTCTAGGGACAATGGAATCGCCACTGGCTGGAAGAGGTGGAAACAAAGAGTTTTTTTTAGGGGCTTTAAAGGTCTAATATGGTATATTAACCACTTTCACAAAATTGATTCTATCCAAACTTCCTTGACTAGGTCTTCATACCGCATTTTGAGTTGAGCTTTCGCATCTTGTTTAAAGTTTCTTATATCTTCTGATGAAGGCCTGCCATTTTCCCACATTTTTACTGCTAATGGATAAATAATCCCTTTAATTGCAAATTTTTCAGGATTTAGTGACCTACGTGCCGCAGGGTTTTTTGTTTGAATAGCCACTCGAAGTTTGCCCTCCACTAGACGGCCTTGGACGTATAGGGAAATATAAAATAAAGGGAGCGTTAGTACATCGCGGCCCACCATGAATTTGTATACTTTTTCTTCATTGAACTTCTTATCACGTTTCTTCTGCTCTTTTTCTTGTTCTTTGCGTTGTTGAGTTAGTTCGTCCTCTTCTTCTTCTTTTTCTTCTGCTAAAGCTAATTGTTCAGGAATTGGAGTATGAAAAACGAAGATCATAAACATTATCATAAGTGCATAGCGCATAGTCGTTATCTTTCCCACTTTGGTCGAGCGGTGAATTATTTGTTTAGGTAATTACTACAGTTCTTTCTGTCCTTGTTTATTTGTTGCCAAATCAAGGTGTTGTATTCCCACATTGTGCATGAAAACGCAGGATATGGTCAGCTAATACGCATGCCGTCATGGCTTCCCCTACAGGAACCGCCCTGATGCCAACACATGGATCGTGCCGTCCCTTGGTTACTACTTCGATTTCATTGCCGAATTTATCGATCGAGCGGCGGGGAGTAAGGATAGAACTGGTAGGTTTCACGGCAAAACGAACAATTATAGGCTGCCCCGTTGATATGCCGCCTAAAATTCCGCCAGCTTTATTATCCAGAAACTCTGGGCCATCTTTTGAAATACGAATTTCATCAGACGCATTTTCTCCAGGTGTTGAGACCATCTCAAATCCATCGCCTATTTCGACTCCTTTCACAGCATTAATCGACATCATGGCACTGGCTAGGTCACTATCTAGTTTGCCGTAGATTGGTTCTCCCAGCCCAGCTGGGATTCCAGTAACGATTACCTCGACAACCGCGCCCGCGGATGAACCTTTCTTGCGTACTTCATCCAGAAAGTCACTCCACTTTTCAGACGCTTTTCTATCAGGGGACCAGAACGGATTGAGTTCTATTTCGTCCCAGTTCCATTGGCTCCGGTCTATCTTGTGCGGCCCTATTTGCACTAAAGCACCCCTGATTGATATTTTTTCTCCTATGCGTTGCTCTAGAATTTTACGTGCAATTGCACCAGCTGCTACTCGCATGGCAGTTTCTCTTGCCGAAGATCTTCCTCCACCACGGTAATCGCGGATTCCATATTTGGCTTGGTATGTGAAATCTGCATGCCCCGGTCGAAATTGATTTTGGATCTCCTCATAGTCTTTTGATCGTTGATCTTGATTTTCTATCATCAAACTAATAGGTGTACCGGTAGTCTGTCCCTCGAAAACGCCAGATAGTATTTTAACAAGATCGGCTTCGTTACGCTGGGTAGTGAAACGCGATTGACCCGGCTTTCTTTTGTCCAAATAATGTTGTATATCGCCCTCTGTTAGAGAAATAAGTGGAGGCACGCCGTCGATAACTCCTCCGATAGCAGGTCCGTGACTCTCGCCCCAAGTGGTAAACCTAAAAATATCGCCAAATCCGTTGCTGGCCATAGTCAAACTCCGTTAAACGGTTAGACAACTGATATATCGGGGGCGTCAACTGCTTTCATACCCACTACATTATAACCACAGTCAACGTGATGGATCTCTCCAGATACGCCACTTGAAAGATCGCTGAGTAGATACATGGCTGCCCCACCTACATCCTCAAGCGTTACGTTACGTTTTAGCGGGGAATTATATTCATTCCACTTCAATATATATCTAAAATCCCCTATTCCGGATGCAGCAAGAGTCTTCATCGGCCCTGCCGATAACCCATTAACTCGAATTCCATGTCTACCTAGATCTACAGCTAAGTACCTGACACTAGCCTCTAACGCAGCTTTTGCGACACCCATGACATTGTAATGGGGCATGACTCTTTCTGAACCGTAGTAACTTAAAGTCAATAAACTACCACCGTTAGGCATTATTGCTGAAGCGTATCGTGCTACTGAGGTAAATGAATAGCAGGAAATATCTAGCGTGCGGAGAAAGTTTTCTCTGCTCGTATTTAGGTACTCCCCCTTTAATTCTTCTTTGTCAGAATAAGCGATGGCATGTACTACAAAATCGATTGCACCCCATTTTTCACTTAACGTATGGAATGTTCTTTCCACACTTTTTTCCTCTGTTACATCGCATTGCATAAGAGTTTCAGCGTTTACGGATGTCGCTAACGGGCCAATCCTTTTTAAAAGTGCTTCACCTTGATAAGTAAACGCGAGCTCAGCACCATGCTCAGCAGCTGTTTTTGCTATACCCCAGGCGATAGATCGTTCATTCGCCACACCCATAATTAATCCCCGTTTGCCGTACATGGCTCCTGATGGCCTCGTCATACGCATCTCACACTTCTCTCTACCTGGTAACACATTGACTTACTGAAACAATTGTCGGTTTATTTTACACCAAAGAAACGTCGGGGCAAATGCATGAAAAAAAGTGGGGTATTTTATCTTGAAATGGGCATGGTTGACACGTGTCAATCAGCATTAGTTGACTTTATTCGAGGCCTGAGGTGCGAAACTAAGCTGTTAGCGCTGTGTTTTCTGGATCATAAGGGCTATCTGCTATTATATGCGCGGGTCTTAGCTGATCAAGCAGTCTAACATGGCATTTTTGTCCGATATTGGCTGTTTCTGCCGCAACATAACCTAACATTAGCGATTTTTGTATATAATGTCCGTATCCGCCAGACGTACCTCGTCCAATAACTTTTCCATCCAAAATAATGGGTTCATTTCCAAACGAGTCCGCATCCGCCGCATCAATTTCTAGTGTGCAAAACTTATAAGGAACGCCCTGCTCTTGCTGCCGAATAAGGGCTTCTCGTCCAATAAACTCACCTTTATTCAATTTTATAAATCTCTTCAAGTTGGCTTCCATTGCAGTATTTTCTGCATTCAAATCAGTTCCCCATAGTCGGTATGATTTTTCTAATCGCATTGAGTCCATAGCTCGCATCCCCACGTTACCTATACTAAACTCGGCGCCAGCTGACAGCAAAGAATCAAAAAGTTGCATTTGATACTCGATTGGATGATGTAGCTCCCAGCCCAGTGACCCAACAAAATTTACTCGCATAGCTATTACTTTTGGACAAAAGCCGACTGGTATTTCCTGCACTGTCAGCCAACCAAAGGCCTCATTTGATATATCAGCGTCAGCAACTTTTTGCAGAACTTTCCGAGCGTTAGGTCCAGCTAAAACGAGAACCCCATATTGATTGGTAACATCGGAAAGATAAACCGATCCATCCCTTGGCATTTGTTTTTGTAAAAAATCGAGATCGATGTCGTGAGCTGCACCCGGTCCTACAATGAAGAACCTTTCTCCTAGCAACCCATTGCTCAATCGCGTTATTGTGTATTCGGATCGGATAGAGCCCGACGGGTTTAACGAATGAGCAAGGGTCAACCTGCCAACACCTTTGGGAATAGCGTTTGCCACTAGCGAATCTATCCAATGTCTAGCGTGCTCGCCTTCGACAATAAATTTTGCAAATGACGATAATTCCATTAATCCAACATTTTCGCGCATACATAGAACTTCATTGCCTACATGCTGAAACCAATTGGATCTTCTAAACGAATAGTTGTCTTTTTTTGTGACATCCTTTGGGGCAAACCAATTCGGCCTTTCCCAACCAAATTTTGCCCCCCAAACTGCCCCCGCGTTATCTAATCGGTTATATATGGGAGTTGTTTTTGCTGGCCTCGCGTCTTCTCTTTCTTCCATTGGGAAATGGTTAACGAATACATGAGCATAAGCCTCTTCATTTTTTATCTTGGCGAAGTTCTTCGATACAACGCCGAAGCGTCTTGGGTCGACTCCAAGCATGTCAACGGTTGGTTCGCCATTTACAATCCATTCGGCTATTTGCCATCCAGCGCCTCCCGCCGCTGTTACCCCAAAACTATGGCCTTCAGATACCCAAAAGTTTTCAAGGCCGAATGCTGGCCCGACCATTGGGTTCCCGTCGGGTGTATACGATATTGGACCGTTGACAATATCTTTTATTCCAGCATTTTCGAAAGAAGGAACCCTGAACATTGCCGCTTCAACGTGCGGCATAAGTCGCTCTAAATCTCCTGGAAATAGGTCTTTCTCAAATGTATCCGGAACTCCGTCGGGAAAACAAACTGGAGCTCCTTTTTCATATGGGCCAAGAATCCATCCCATACGTTCCTCTCTTAGATAATATGAAGCATCTGATTCCCTCAATACGGGAAGTTCTTTATTACCGGATCCCCGGTATTCCTCCAGTACGGGGTCAATGTCTGTTACTATGTATTGGTGCTCAACAGGTATGACCGGGATCTCTAGTCCAACCATCTTGGCGGTAGTTCTCGCATAATTTCCCGTGCAACATATCACATGTTCGCAAATAATATCGCCTTGATTCGTTTTAAGTATCCACTCGCGGCTCGCATTTCTTTCTATTGAAGTTACCATCGTCTGTTGATTTATCTCTGCACCAAGTAATCGAGCACCTTGCGCAAGCGCCATGGTGACGTCTACCGGTGCTATATGCCCATCGGTTGGATGCCATAATGCACCAACCAGTCCTTCTGTATTAGCAATTGGCCACAACTTTTTAACTTCGGCTTCACTTATCAGATGGCTTTCAACCCCGATTGTTTCAGCTGTACACTGGTAATTCCTATACTCATCCATCCTGTCATTATTGCGAGCTAATCTCAAATTTCCATTGGGATGGAATCCTACGTTTTGTCCTGTCTCTTTTTCCAGAGTCTTATATAATTCTACAGAGTACTGGTGAAGCTGTCCGACGGAGTAACTCATATTAAACAGTGGTAACAGTCCGGCTGCGTGCCAGGTTGAGCCAGCTGTGAGTTCTGTGCGCTCGAGCAAAACAGCGTCTTTCCAACCTAATTTGGCTAGATGATAGAGAGCACTTACTCCTACCACACCGCCACCTATTACTGCGGCACGAGCTTGTTTTCTCACTTTTGTCTCCTTTTCACAATATCAATGCATTAGTCCCGACATCAATGCATTAGTCCTGACGTGACAGCTGGAAGAGATAAGGTAGACGTTTTAGCACCCCAAAGGAATAAAAATCGATTGAAAGTATATCGAAAGATTGAAACCCATTCTTTACAGCAGGCTAGTGGTTGCTTAGGGTTTGTGGACTGACCAAGTGTCATCATAGAAGGTTAAATTGGAAACAGGAGTTTCAAAAGGATGAATGTCGGTGAACGACCGTTGGTTGAATTTGTTGACGTGCAGAAAACTTATGATGGAGAAGAGTTGGTTATCAAAAACTTAAATCTTCAGATTCAGTCAGGCGAATTTCTGACCATGCTGGGACCATCGGGTTCTGGTAAAACTACTTGTTTGATGATGTTGGCGGGTTTTGAGTCTCCAACACATGGAACAGTAATGTTGGGCGACATTGAGCTAAACAACGTTCCACCGCACAAGCGCGGTATTGGAATGGTGTTTCAAAACTATGCGTTATTTCCGCATATGACAGTTTATGAAAACTTAGCATTTCCTTTAGAAGTGAGGAATATATCGAAGTCTGAAACTGAGGAGAAAGTAAAAAATATACTGGATATGGTTGAATTGGGGCAATTTGCATCGCGTCGGCCGGCTCAGCTCTCGGGTGGGCAGCAGCAGAGAATAGCGTTGGCTAGGGCGTTGGTGTTTGAACCTGACTTAGTTCTAATGGATGAACCGCTGGGAGCCTTGGATAAAAATCTAAGAGAGCAAATGCAATATGAAATCAAACATATCCACGAAAATCTGGGGATGACTGTAGTTTATGTAACACACGATCAATCAGAGGCGTTGACGATGTCAGATCGAATAGCTGTTTTCAACGATGGCGTCGTGCAGCAATTGGCTTCTCCCGATAACCTCTATGAAAAACCTGAAAATGCTTTTGTCGCCGGGTTTATTGGAGAAAATAATAGGTTGCTCGGAAACATTGTAAAAGTCAAAGGGAACGAGTGTATTGTAGAGGTAGCAGGAAATTTGATTTCAGCTGTTAACGTAAATCACGAGGGTGTTGGGAGCAAGGTCGCCCTCTCGCTTAGGCCGGAACGGGTGACTCTCAGCCCAGAAAATGAAAGTCAGGCTAATATTTTTGAAGCTAAGGTTCTGGAGCTAATTTATTTAGGAGACCATATTAGATGTAGAATGAGTGTTTGCACAAATGATGACTTTATCGTTAAAGTCCCAAATACAGATGCTAGTAGGCTCCTAAATAGAGGTGATAGTGTCAAAATTGGTTGGCAGGTGATGGATTGTCGAGCTTTAGATGCTTAATGATTGCAACCTGGACCGCAGTTAGACGCTAGATTTTTCGCCGTCGAAGCAGAGGGAGTAAAATTTAGTTAGAAATGCCTTGAAAGGTAGTAACCGTCGGCGTTGCCGGCCATTAAACTGAGGAGAATTGGAATGAAATTTCCACTATTGAAAAGTCTTGGGATCGTCGGTCTTGTGGCGTTCGGAATAAGTGGCGCTCAAGCTGGAGATGCACTAACAGTGGTATCGTGGGGTGGTGCATATACGAAAAGCCAGATAGAGGCTTATCACAAGCCCTATACTGCTAAGTACGGAACTAAAATACAATCAGAAGATTATAACGGTGGCTTAGCCGAGATAAGGGCACAAGTAGAGGCTGGGAAGATAACCTGGGACGTTGTCGACTTAGAGGTTTCTGATGCCGCTCGTGGCTGCGATGATGGCCTCTTTGAAAAGATTTCAGCCGGTTCTCTGCCAAATGGAATAAATGGTGCTTTGCCAGCAAAGGACTTTATTCCTGGTGCGCTACAGGAATGTGCGGTAGGGACAATAGTCTGGTCGACCATTTATGCATATGACGCCGACAAATATTCCGGATCAAAGCCGTCGACAATATCTGACTTTTTCAACTTAAAAAAATTTCCTGGAAAAAGGGGAATGCGGAAAGTGCCCAAAGTAAATCTTGAATGGGCATTGATGGCGGATGGCGTTGATGGCAAGGATGTCTATAAAGTCTTGGCAACAAAGGCTGGTCAAGATCGGGCTTTCAAAAAATTGGATTCCATAAAAGACCAGGTGCTTTGGTGGGAAGCAGGCGCACAACCTCCGCAGATGTTGGCTGACGGAGAAGTGGTCATGACATCGGCTTATAACGGGCGTATCTTTAATGCGGCGGTTACAGAGAAAAAGAACTTTAACATTGTCTGGGATCGCCAGTTGTTCTCATTTGACCTTTACGCAATTGTTAAGGGAACCCCGAGACTTAAAGAGGCACTGAGGTATGTACAATTTTCGACAGCTTCGGAGCAACTTGCAAATCAAGCTCGTTGGATTTCCTATGGACCAACTCGAAAGTCTTCGATTAAGCTTATTTCGACACATGCAACGGCTGGCATTAAGATGATGCCTCATATGCCCACGGCACCAAATAATTTCAAAACGGCTGTTCTAGAGAATGCCGAATTTTGGTCCGATAATGGCGACGAACTAAATGAGCGTTTTAATTCGTGGCTTGCTAAATAATAAAAAAACGGCGGGGCATTAGCTCCGCCGTTTTCTAATGCTTACTAGTAGAACTCAACTTTGACCATTTAGTGGGGTAGCTTCCGTGAATACAATTCTTGCTGCAGACGGGACCCCGTTGAAGGCGAGGCTGCGAAAAGCAGAGCGTGGTCGACGATTTAAAGCAGCAGCATTGGTATTGCCGTTACTTTTATTTGTCCTGGTGTCTTTTGTTTTCCCAATAGTGGAAATGCTATTTCGTAGTGTTGATAATCCAGCTGTTGCGGAAAATCTACCTCTTACAATAGAAAAACTAGCACTATGGGACGGAAAGGCGCTGCCGAATGATGATGTCTTTGAAACCATCGCAAAAGAGTTGTTGATCGCTAGGAATAACAGCAAGGTTGGTAAAGTGGCTGCTCGCCTCAATTTCGAAAAAGGCGGGATGCGAAGCATGATTAATAAAACGGTCCGAAAAGTCAGAAAATATAAAGGTGCTAGCTATAAACGTGCTCTAATTAAATTTGATAAACGTTGGGCGAAAGTTGCTACCTGGAACACTATTAAGCGTATTGGCCAACGATATACTATCGTGCAGTATTTGGCAGCGTTAGATTTGAAAATTGGAACAGATAATTCTATTAGTCTCCAGCCGGAAGAGCGTCGGATCTATGTAAAAATATTTCTGAGAACACTTTGGATCAGCTTTTTAGTTACTGTATTTTGTTTTGTTTTGGCTTACCCAGTCTCGTTTTTATTAGCAACACTGCCTCTACGAATAAGTAATATTCTGCTAATAATGGTGCTTTTACCTTTTTGGACGTCCCTATTGGTGAGAACCACTTCATGGATTGTACTTCTTCAAAGAAACGGTGTTATCAACGACATCCTAGTATCTTTAAGGATTATCAGTGAGGACGGTCGAATTCAGATGATATATAATCAAACTGGAACACTGATAGCGATGACTCAGATTTTACTTCCTTTTATGATTCTGCCTCTCTACAGCGTTATGAAAACGATTTCTCCTTCATATATGAGAGCAGCTCGTTCTCTAGGGGCGAGCCCAATAAAAGCCTTCATTCGGGTGTATGTTCCTCAGACAATCCCTGGAATAGGGGCGGGTTGCTTGCTCGTATTTATCTTATCTATTGGCTATTATATTACGCCGGCTTTGGTAGGTGGACGTTCTGGGCAACTAATAAGCAATTTTATAGCTTATCATATGAAGTCGTCCCTAAATTGGGGGCTAGCAGCAGCCATTGGGACTATTTTATTAGTTGTCGTCCTAGTTTTGTACTGGGTTTATAATAAAATAGTTGGAATCGATAAAATGAAGTTGGGTTAGATAATGACTTTTCCTCCGTATGTAGGAATAGCGGGAAAAATAGGCCATTACGGATTTTTAGTTTTTTGTGGCTTAGTTTTTTTATTTTTAATTGCCCCTATTTTGGTAATTATACCTCTTTCGTTCAACGCGGAGCCTTATTTTACGTTCACGCCAGGAATGCTGTCGTTTGAAGCAAAAGCGTATTCTACCCGGTGGTATGCTGACATTGTAGGAAATCCCCAATGGATGTTTTCAGCTGTCAACAGCTTAATAGTTGCGCTCTGCTCGACATTTTTGGCTACAGTCTTGGGGACTATCGCAGCATTGGGTTTATGTCAGTCTCATATGCCGTATAAGGCCGCGGTAATGGGTATTCTTATTTCGCCCATGATAGTGCCTCTTATAATCTCCGCTGCCGGGATGTTTTTCTTCTACTCCAATATTGGGTTGGCTCAGACGTTACCTGGTTTAATTTTGGCACATGCTGTACTTGGAACGCCGTTCGTAGTTATTACTGTCACTGCTACGTTGACTGGGTTCGATCATTCGTTGACAAGAGCATCACAAAGTCTTGGGGCGGGAAGTTCAAAGACATTTTTCAAGGTTCAAATGCCGTTGATTCTGCCCGGAGTGATCTCCGGCGGTTTGTTTGCGTTTATAACCTCATTTGACGAAGTAGTGATTGTATTTTTTCTTGCCGGGTTTGAGCAAAGAACGATACCTCGGCAAATGTGGGCGGGGATTCGCGAACAGATTAGTCCGACTATTTTAGCTGTTGCTACAATTTTAGTGTGTGTCTCTATTTTACTTTTAATGACGGTTGAACTACTGCGTCGACGGAGTGAACGATTGCGCGGAATCTCACCCGTTTAATCGTTAGATGCATAAAAAGACCTTTTAATTCGAAAGTCACTTTTTAATTGCGAATGGTTCGCAATTAAAGTAGAGTAAGTTGTCCTCATTTCTTGAGAAGGATAAGTTTTTATGTATCGTGACAATTCCTTGATCCCGCAAGAGGCTATCCGCATGGCTGCCTTGGGTGCATTGGTGGAACGTCGGAGAAGCTATAACGAAGTATCCAGAGAAGTAAGGCAGTTTGCCGCAAGAATTGTTGGTCCATCCCTTGATTTGTTGGGAACATCTATCGAACTACTCAAACTTGAGGGATTGATAGAGACTGTGGAGCTAGCAACTGATGACAGTGGCGAAATCTTGGAACTTTCGGATCATGGGTTAGAAGAATTAAAGGAATATCTCAAGTCTAATGTTAGATCCGGAGGTTCAGATTTAAATAGGTTAGTGGTCGCATTAAAGTTGAGATTTTTGACGGTTCTCGATGTAGAAGAACAGATTGAGCAATTGATAAGCCTGAGAGACATGTATGAGGCGGAAAAAATTAGGCTTCTGGATCTGGAAAAACAGTCTCAATGGCTGAGTGGTTTATTACCAGAGCTCATACATCTTGAAATCGGTGTTGCGGATGACCGAATAAGATGGTGTAGTGATAAGATAGATGAGACAGTATCTCGATATTCGGCATAAGGTGAGTTTGCCATAGTTCACTAAAGCATGTGTTGCCCGCCAGTGACAAAGATTTCGGTTCCAGTAATGTAATCACTGTCTTCTGAGCATAGGAAATAAATAGTTGAAGCAACGTCTTTTGGTTGGCCTAATCTATGTAGCGGTATCCGTGGGATTAAAACTTCGGTTTCGGGCGATAACATGGCCGTTTCGATTTCGCCTGGCGCCACAGCATTTACCCGAACGCCTAATTCAGCAAACTCGTTAGCCATTTCACGAGTTAACGAAGTAAGGGCGGCCTTTGAGGTACTGTAGGCTGATCCTGCAAAAGGATGAATGGAGTGCCCGGCTATGGAAGTTACATTAACAATTGCTCCTTTACCTCTACCAAGAGCAGAAGCAAAACCACGAGCCAATCTCAAAGGAGTAAAAAAGTTTAGCTCAAAAACTTGACGCCATCCGTTCAACTCACCGTTAAGGCATCCTAGGCGTTCTTTAGTTGGCGATTTAGGTGACCAGCCCGCATTATTGACAAGGGCATTTAGTGGTTTATCTCCTAGCAGTTCATTTGCCTCGGCAATAAAATCATCCACACTGTCACTTTCGCCAAGATCCGTGGTTATATGATGCGACCAGTTAGGGTCACGTCGGCATTCTGGTGGAGGCTTCTCTCGCGAACAGGTAATAATCCTCCAGTTTCGCTGGCTAAAAAAGCTCACGGTCGAGTGACCGATACCCCGGCTAGCGCCTGTCAATAGAAGGGTTTTTGGTATTTTTTCCATTGTAATAGCATATAAAAAATAAGATGAACGTCAAAGAACTCTTTTCAAAAATTGAAAGCAGGTTGACTTAGTCTCTACGATGAAAATATAGCATTGAAATTTGCCAGTGATCCGATCGAGTTTCTATGGATAGAGTCGAGCTTTTTCCCATCCAAGACCATTAGGTTTTTTTTTGTATAAAAAACGGTCGTGCAGTCTAAAGTCCCCATCCTGCCAAAATTCAATTTTCAAAGGAGATATCCTAACCCCTCCCCAGTGGGGAGGTCTTGGAATCACGTTGTCACCATATTTTTTCTCGAACTTTTGCAAAGATGATAGTAACTCTTCTCGAGATGTTAATGGTTCGGATTGCCTGGAAGCCCAAGCACCAAGTTGACTTGCACGAGGGCGGCTTGCAAAATAACTGTCTGCTTCTGCTGAAGTCACCAGGGATGTCGTGCCTTCAATCCGCACTTGTCGATGCATGCTTTTCCAATGAAAACAGACGGCGACATTAGTGTTCTGTAGAAATTCTTTGGATTTTCTGCTTTTTAAATTGGTATAAAAAACAAAGCCTTCGTTGTCATACTCCTTCATCAGAACCACCCTTGCCGAAGGCAAACCAACGTTTGAAACTGTTGCAAGTGACATGGCGTTGGCATCGTTGGGTTCTGATTTCTCTGCTTCATAAAACCATTGCCCAAATAACTCTATTGGATCGTCACTATCTGGTTCAAACATATAATAACCCTTTTTAGTAGCCGACTGTAGTCCCGAGTGTTGTTGTTTTAAGACCCCCAAATTATAACCAATGCGGCCCGTTTCGCTTCCCGATTCTTAATTCTGATGAAATCAAAAATTGTTAGCTAGATACCGATTATTGTACCGTAATGTTCAACATATATGCTATTGTTGCGACGTTGTCTGCCATTTTTATACGCTAAAATCGATAGAAGGGACTTGTTACAATGTCTGCACGTGTCGCAATGATCATTTTGCTAATGGCTAGTTTGTTTGGTTGTCAGACTACAAGTGGCGAGGGGACCAAACAAGGTGTTGGAACTATATTGGGTGGAGTTGCGGGAGCAGTTGCTGGATCCCAAATGGGAAAAGGATCAGGTCGAGTTGCCGCTGGTGCTGCTGGTGCACTGTTGGGGGCATTTTTAGGAAACCAAATTGGGTTATCGCTGGATAGGGCTGATAGATTGGCGATGCAGAAAACAACTACCGTAGCTCTGGAAACCAGTAAGTCAGGGCGTGCTGTTTCTTGGCGTAACCCAGACACTGGAAACAGAGGTACAGTGACACCGCGGCCTGCATTTAAGAACAACAGAGGTTTATATTGTAGGGAATTTCAGCAGACAGTCACTATAGGTGGTAAAGTAGCCGAGGCTTACGGCACGGCGTGTCGGCAAGTGGATGGAAGTTGGAAAATAGTTCGTTAGAAGAGTGTGTAATCGCATGACTGACCAATACCTTTTTTTGACTTAGCAGCCTAGCCCAATAAAGTTTCTGTGTATGGATGATCCGTATAAAATATTAGGGGTAAAAAGATCGGCAAATGCCCGAGATATAAAGGCGGCCTACCGTAGGCTTGCAAAAAAATACCATCCTGATTTAAAGTCTGGTAATGCTGATCGATTTAAAAATATTACTGGTGCCTATGATATTTTGTCGGATTCATCAAAAAAAGAAAAATATGATAGAGGTGAGTTAGATCCCACAACTGGCAGAGAGAGGGCGGGGCCGGGGTTTTGGACGAACTGGAGCAATTCTAGTAAAGCAGGGCAGGGGCATCCATTTACCTTTGATGACTTCGGTGGATCGGGAGACGATATATTTTCAAGTTTTTTCCGCCAAGCAAGACAGGGAACCAACGCTGCAGGTTGGTCGTCTACCCGAGCAGGTCGCACAGCGACCCAAAAGCAAGTTAAGAATACCAACTACAAATTAAGGGTACCGTTTATCGAAGCAACGCTGGGGATCAAGAAACGCGTGACTTTATCTGATGGAAAGGTTGTGAATATGACCATCCCATCGGGTACGGAAACTGGAACAAAACTGCGGTTGAAGGGTCAAGGGAGATTGATTGAAGATAAAGGAGAGACGGGTGATGCGGTAATAGAAATTACTGTTGAAGATCATGAATATTTCTCTCGCAACGGGCAGGATATATTTATTGATCTACCCATTAGTTTGTGGGAAGCAGTCAAAGGGGCTTCAATCCTTGTTCCGACCATATATGGAAATGTTACGCTAAAGATTCCGGAAAATTCAAACACTGGATCAGTTTTAAGGCTAAAGGGTAAGGGAGTTCCAAAAAGTAGAAATCATCAACTAGGCGATCAGTATATTTCGTTGCAAATAATGTTGCCAGAACAGGTCGATGAGGAACTCAATAAGTTCATCGAGACTTGGGTTACAACGAACCGCTATAATCCGCGCGAAAAGATGAAAATAACCTGAATTAAATACCGAGAGTAGTTTGTGGAATTTAGAATGGTCTAACTCTAGTGCTGTGGGGTAAACTATGCTTCGCCTGCGTCCTAAAAAAATCTATCGCTCCAAGAGGCGTTCCAGAAAGGAAATAAATAAAGGATCATCCTTTGGACGGAAGCGCGGCCTTGAAATAACCATTGAACCCGATGAACAGGATAGTAACAGTGCGACGGAAAATAGTTTTCGTGTCCATAAACTATGGAGCCGGTTGGGTCAGAAAGGTAGGTTTCTCATAACAGCACTCTTGATAGCGATGTGCATAACTGCCCTAACCATTCACCATGAAAGAAATCAGATGGAGATTTTCATTACAGCTGATAAATATAACGTATCACAGACATCTCTGGGGAAAAATCTCTATCAAGCCAACTGCGCATTTTGTCATGGAGATGACCTCGAGGGGAAACCAGGTTGGAACGAGAAATATGCTATTGGGAAAAGACCAGCGCCTCCATTGAAGGGGGCTGGTAACATTAATAAGATATCCGATAGAGATTTATTTGATATTACAAAATTTGGTGGTCAGCCATTTTCTCCTAGAGGGTATGTAAATGAAATGCCTGGTTTTGAAATGCTTTTAAGCGACAGTGAAATATGGGCAATCCTGGCATATATCAGGTTTCGTGGCTGAAATATTTTGACAGAGAATATTATTAGTAAGAATAGTTAAAAATAGGACAAGAAATGGGACGGGAGGTATACTTATGACGTCAAAATTTGAAGATGAGGGCATTCAGGAAATAGCCTCATTGTTGGGAGATTACTTCGATGGTCTTTACGACGGTGATCTTGAAAAATTTGAACGAGTCTTTCACAAAAACTCTCATCTTTATTTTGCGGAAGATGGATCTATAGGTGACTGGAGTAGGGCCACGTATTTTGAAAAAATAAAGTCTAGGCCCTCCCCGGCTGAACAAGGTTTGCCTCGGCATGACAAGATAATATCAATTAACAAGGCCGGACCCGATACAGCTCTTGCTATCGTGACCTGTGCTATCCCTCCTCGATATTTCACGGACTACCTGACTCTGCTGAAAACATCGTCTGGTTGGAAAATAATTTCAAAAACATTTCACACGGATATACATCAATGACGTTGTCCATCGTTATTTATCGTCTAACATCATTTTATTTAAGCGTAGTCGCAAAGCGTTAAGGCGAATGAAGCCGTGCGCGTCTGCATGATCATAATCTGCGGCCCCTTGTTCAAAGGTTACGTAATCTGCCGAGTAAAGACTTTTATCCGCCTTTCGTCCCACGACGATGGTATTTCCTTTATATAATTTCAGTCGAACAGTCCCAGTTACGTATCGTTGGCTGTGGTCTATAGCAGTTTGAAGCATTTCACGTTCTGGAGAATACCAGAATCCGTTGTATATAAGTTCGGCATAGCGCGGCATTAATTCATCTTTTAGGTGCGCCATGCCTTTGTCTAAGGTTAAGCTCTCCATGGCTCGGTGCGCTGTATGAAGTATTGTACCTCCTGGTGTTTCGTATAGGCCACGATTCTTCATGCCGACGAATCTGTTTTCCACTAGATCTAAGCGCCCAATACCATTTTCGCGGCCTAGCTGATTGAGTCTAGTTAAGAGTTCAGATGGGCTCAGCTTTTTGCCATCGATACTGGTTGCATCTCCGGCGGTAAAACCAACCTCGATATAAGTAGGCTTGTCTGGAGCATTTTCTGGAGCAATTGTCCGGGAAAAAATAAATTCTTCACTTTCAATCCATGGATCTTCTAGAATCTTTCCTTCGCTAGAAGCGTGGAGAAGGTTTGCATCTACTGAAAAAGGGGCCTCTCCCCGTTTATCCGTAGCGATTGGGATTTGTCTCGATTCTGCGTACTCGATCAGGTCTTGGCGTCCCCCAAATTCCCATTCCCGCCATGGCGCTATTATCTTTATATGTGGGTTTAGCGCATAGTAACTTAGCTCAAAGCGGACCTGATCGTTTCCCTTTCCAGTAGCGCCATGTGATACAGCATCAGCACCCGTCAGCTCCGCTATTTCAATCTGTCTTTTTGCTATCAGAGGCCGCGCAATTGATGTGCCTAATAGATACGTTCCTTCATAAACTGTATTAGCCCGGAACATGGGAAAAACAAAATCCCTGACGAACTCTTCGCGCAAATCTTCGACAAAAATTTCTCTTATCCCCAGCATTTTTGCCTTTTCACGCGCGGGCTCTAAATCTTCTCCTTGCCCCAGATCAGCAGTGAAAGTAACAACTTCGCAATTATATGTTTCTTGCAGCCATTTTAGGATTATAGAGGTGTCTAGTCCGCCAGAATAAGCGAGAACAACTTTCTTAATTTGATCGGCCACAGTGTCTCCAAGTTTCTAAATCTACTATTGATCTACTAGCCATAGGCAGCAAAGTATAGGGAATACTTCAAGAAAAATCACGTTTTTCTAGCACTGAAAATTTAGGACTGTGAAATAATTTTATATAGAACCTATTAATTTGAAAACTAGGTAATTATTTTGTTAGTGCTCTACCTGGTCTATGGTTTAAAGAATGCCAGGTTCCTATTAATCCCAAAGTCATGGTTAGTAGAAGGCTAACCAGTAGTGTCCCAAATATTATAATCGAATCGAAATTAAAATCTGTTCGCATCACTCGAGTTAGGACCAGCCAACTGATTAGCATGGCTATGATTGTCGCCAGAACTGCGGATACCGTAGATAGAATCGCATACTCGCTGAGATATAGAACAATGATCTGTCTTCGAGGAGCTCCTAATATTTTTAAGATTGTTGCGTCATAGGTTCTTTTTTGCTGTTGACTACTGAGCGCGCCCGCCAGGACTATTATGCCGCTTAGAAGGGTGAAAACAGCACTTGTTCTAACCGTCGCACTAACAGCATTTAGAATCTCTCGGGCATTTTGGAGAGCGTCTTTTACTCCAATTGCTGAGATATTTGGGAATTTATCCGTTACAATGTTTCGAATATTCTCTTCAGCAGTCAAATTATCGGCGTACACCGTGGCAATAATACTGTGTGGCGCTGATTCTAATGTTCCTGGGGCGAAGATGAAGACAAAGTTCATCTCGAGACTTGACCAGTCAATATACCTAAGGTTCATAATTTTTGCGCTAATTTCCCTACCTAAAATATTGAAAGTTATTATGTCTCCTATTTTCGCATTGATACCACGAGCTACATTAGCATCCATTGATAACAACGGTGGGCCTATATAGTTTTCAGGCCACCACTTTCCCCGCACTAGCCTCGTATTTAGCGGTTTGGATGCCACGTAGGTAAGCCCTCTGTCCCCCCTGATCGCCCAGGCCACGTCGTTGTCGGGTTTTATTTTTTCAACTGGGATCTCATTGATTCGGATTAACCTTCCTCGAACCATCGGTGTTGTCTCGAGCCTGTTAATGCCGGGCGTCGCTCTAACAATTTTTGTGAATGAAATGTTTTGATTTGGCTGTATATCGATAAAAAAATAGGATGGTGCTATTTTGGGAATATCACTATCCAATCGTTGGCTTAAATTATCTTCGATGGTCGCAACGGTAAGCAAGAGTGTTAAACCCAAGCCGAGTGATATAATTATACTGGTAGTTAAATTCCCCGGCCTATAGATGTTTGATAAAGCCAATCGTAAGCTCGCTTTTCTAGATACAGGCATAGTTTGACATAATTTCTTCGTAAAGTGGGCGCCTAAGGTAAATGATAGAAGTAGGACGATTGCGCCCAAAATGAAGAAAGTAGTCAGTTTTCTATCTTCGTTGGCCCATATTGCGATGCCAGCTAGCATAATTGATGCAATTATCATCCAAGCTAAACATATTGGTGACGGGATAGTTGAGTGATTGGTGATCTTGGATCTAAATAAGTCTCCAGGCTGGACATTTTGGGTATTGGCTAACGGCCAAATGGTAAAAATGAAGGTAACTAGTAGTCCGTATAGCGCTGCAACGCTAATGGGTTTCCAAAACACAGTGATAGGTATTGTAATGGGTATTATTTTAGACATGAAGTCAGCCAACATTATTGGTAATGCAGCTCCGATCGAAATTCCTATACCGATACATACGATTGAAATAATTGCAGTTTGAAAAAAGTAAATAGTAAAAACAAGCCGGTTATCTGCACCTAAACATTTCAGAGTCGCTATCGTGGATGTTTTTTGGTCTAATAAATTTCGGACAGCATTTGCTATTCCAAGACCACCGACTAACAAAGTAGTAAATCCTATCAGTGTTAGGAATTGTGTAACATTCCTGTTAAAGCGGTCAAAGCCTGGCGCCGCGTTGTCCGATGTTCGAATACGCCAGCCTGCCGATGGGAAGGCTTTATTAAAGTGAGCGATAAAATTACTTTCAGTGAAGTGTTCTTTCCCGCTCACTTTATAAATAAACTTGACTAAACTCCCTTCAGTTAACAGACCTGTTTCTTCTAGATTTCTGGAGTGTATAATAATTCTGGGACCAAAAGCGCTAAAGCGAATCACCCGATCGGGTTCGCTGATAATCTCTGCTCGCACGATAAACTCAGCCCCTCCAATGCGGACAATATCGCCAATATTTAATCCGAGGCGTTTGCTTAAAGCCGGAGCGATTATTGCTCCAGGTCGATCATCCTGTGATGCAAGTGCCTCCTTAATCGATACGATTGGTTTTAATTTTATTTTACCAAC
This sequence comes from uncultured Nisaea sp., assembly GCA_964342575.1. GTDB lineage: Bacteria > Pseudomonadota > Alphaproteobacteria > Thalassobaculales > Thalassobaculaceae. Next base: position 87,858 of record CAYFGZ010000002.1, read on the forward strand.
CAAGGGATAGAGATCGTCTATTGCCTTCAATTCCACCAGGGTACGTTTTCCCCCAATTAGCGGGCGTGCCATGGCACGCATTGTTTTCATTTCTGAGACGTTCGTCTTGCGCTTCAAAAATGTTAAAGCCGCTGGAGGAATCGGTCGATGTGATAATTCAATGGATAGATCCCCTCCCAGCAATTGACGGGAACTATTCTTAACGCCGGTAGATAACCCTTCTGACACTGACCCGATTCCGGATATAGCAGTGACACCTAGGATCAAACAAGTTGAGAGGACTTTGAATTTCCCAACACTACCCCTTAGATCATGTAGCCCCAATTTCAAGCTCAATACTAGTTCATTAACACTCATAAGTACGATCCGTCAGCGATTTCCCCGTATCTTTAATTATCAGACCGTTTTCCATGGTGACGATGCGGTTACATCTCTGAGATAAGTCTTGGTCATGGGTAACTAACACCAATGTTGTTCTATTTACTGATTGCAGCTTGAAAAGCAAATCAATTGCGGCCTTTCCGGTTTTTTGGTCTAAGTTTCCGGTAGGTTCGTCCGCGAGCAGAATTTTTGGCTTAGTTACAAATGCGCGAGCTATTGCAACGCGTTGTTGCTCTCCA
>CAYFGZ010000003.1:0-77811 GCA_964342575.1 uncultured Nisaea sp.
TATTAAAACGAATAATGGTTACTAATGATGATGGGATCAACGGTCCGGGTTTAAGTGTGGCTGAAGAGATTGCAAGTAAGTTAGGGGAAGAAGTCTGGACAGTTGCTCCGGATGCGGACTGCAGTGGCGGATCACGTCAGATAAATTTACACAAACCGCTTCGACTTAAACAATATGGAGACACAAAATTTTCTGTGAGTGGATCTCCTGCTGATTGCGTAATGCTTGGTGTAGGGGAGGTTATGAAAGGGATAGATATTGATTTGGTGATATCTGGTGTCAATGCTGGAGTGAATATTGGTGGTGATGTAGGATTTAGTGGTACTGTTGGTGCGGCGATGACGGCTGATGTCTTAGGTGTCCCGGGGGTAGCACTAAGCCAAGCCTGGAAGGAGCGCCAAAATATTCCATGGGACTCTTCCAGAGTTTGGTTGCCAAAAATACTTGAACTCTTGATACAAAATGATATGTGGCCATGGAATTTCATACCAAACATAAACGTACCTTCGGTTAGTCCCGGAGACGTAGTTGGTGCCCGGATATCGAATCAAGGAAGAAGTACTCATGTGGCTCCTGCTATAGAGAAGAGAGTCGATTTGCGACAACAGGAGTATTTTTGGCTTTATATTTCAAAGGAACACAGTCAACCGGCTGATGATGAAGACATAGCGGTATTGCGAAATGGGGAGATCTCGGTAACACCGTTGACACGGTCAATAACCGACCATGTTGCGTCAAATAGGCTTAAATCCATTTTTTCTAATATTTAGATATTAGAATTACTGATAAGCAATTGATTTAAAGTAGTTATATTTGTTTTAATATTTCACATAAGGATGTGGTTGCTAAAACCTATAGTCTTGGCATTTAATTATGGATGATCATCGATAACTACACTTGATGTGAGAATAGACGTATATCAAGCTGCAGGGATTGGGTTATCGAAAATGAACGCCGTTTTTAAAAAGGGGGTTAAAATGCTCAAGGGACGTATGATGGAAATGCCACTACTGATTTCGAGTATAATCGATTATGCGGCGGACGTTAGGGGTGACGCGGAAATCGTATCCAAGACCGTTGAAGGCGATATTCATCGTTATACTTACATGGATGCTTATAGACGGACATGCAAGCTAGCCAATGCTTTGAAGGAACTTGGGATCAAGGAAGGTGATCGAGTGGCTACATTGGCCTGGAATACCTATCGCCACTTTGAATTATATTATGCGACAGCCGGGATAGGTGCTGTTTGCCACACTATTAATCCGCGTCTTTTTTCCGAGCAAATAATTTATGTTGTCAATCATGCACGAGACCGCCTCTTATTCTTAGATCTCACCTTCGTTCACTTGATTACCCCATTAATAGATAAATTTCCTGATGATATGCGGTACGTTGCTCTTTGTAAAAAAAATGATATTCCCGATTGTGAAATACCCGATATTATTTGCTTTGAAGACCTTATAGAGGGTCAATCGACCTCAATTAGATGGCCCCAATTAGATGAACGCGCGGCGTCGTCGCTGTGCTATACGTCGGGGACAACTGGGAACCCAAAGGGTGTTCTTTATTCCAACAGATCAACACTTTTACACACTTTTGGGATGTTAACATTTGCAGCTGATGTCGGTCTTACTCCTTCTTCTGTTGTCCTCCCAGTAGTACCATTGTTCCACGCTAACGCGTGGGGTTTGCCGTTCGCTGTACCTCTCGTTGGAGCTAAACTGGTATTACCGGGACCGGGTCTGGATGGGAGTAGTTTATTCAGTTTGATGGATAATGAACACGTTGTGGCAGCTTGGGGAGTTCCGACAATTTGGTTGAGTTTATTGGCAGAAATGCGAAAAAAAGGAAGAAAGCCAACAAGTTTTGCACATATGCTATCTGGGGGCTCGGCGGTTCCAGAATCGATGATTTCGGAACTTGAAAAAGACTTTGACGTAAATGTTACCCACGGCTGGGGGATGACGGAACTTAGCCCGGTAGGGTCCACGAGTACATTAGGATCGCAGGCCCAAAAATTATCCATGGATGAGCGTGTAGAACTAAAAACTTATCAAGGACGTCGGATGTACTCAGTAGAAATGAGGATAGTGGATGAAGACGAGAAGATCCTTCCACATGATGGAGAAGCATTTGGCGAACTCCAAGTGCGAGGACACGCGGTTATCGATGGCTATCACGATGACGTTGAAGCAAGTGATGCCGCGATGACACAAGATGGCTGGTTAAGGACTGGTGACGTGGCGAAGATTAATCCCAACGGATTTATGATGTTGGTTGATCGCACAAAAGACCTAATAAAATCGGGTGGGGAATGGATAAGTTCTATTGATCTTGAAAACGCGGCGCAGGGGCATCCGGCTATTGTGGAATGTGCGGTAATTGCTGCAGCACATCCTCGCTGGGAAGAACGTCCATTGTTGATAGCTGTAATTGATGGAGGAGCAGAGTTGTCTTTAACCGATATTAACAATTATTTAAGTGATAAGGTGGCCAAATGGTGGTTGCCTGATGATGTAGTGTTTGTTGAAGAATTGCCGCATACAGCAACAGGAAAGATCTCAAAGTTAACTTTAAGGGAGCAATACAAAGATTTTGTCCTGTCGACGATAAAGAATTAGTAATTTTGTGAAGTAACATATGACTTGGAAAGAAAATTAAATGCTGGAAATAAAAGATGCAGTGAGGATGGCGGTAGACGTAGGAGGTACATTCACAGATGTCGCTTTAGAACACCCAAGAAGGTGGGTAACAACAAAAGTCCTAACGACACCCGAAGCTCCGGAAAAAGGGGTCATTAGCGGAATCAAACAGGCGCTCGCCGAGGGGAAATTTCTGGCGAAGGACGTCAAAATTCTCATTCACGGCACAACACTGGCAACTAATGCACTAATCGAGCGGAAAGGCGCGAGGGTTGCCTTGATAACTACAGAAGGGTTGCGGGATTCTGTAGAAATGGCTCAGGAAAATAGGTTTGAGCAATATGATATTAACATTGATCGCCCAGCACCATTAGTACCGAGATATCTTCGCTGGGGAGTAAGGGAGAGGTTGAATGTTGACGGAGATGTTCTTGTAAAATTAGAAGAAGAGTCGGTCAAAGCATTGTTGCCAAAAATCGACGAGTATGCGATTGGATCAATTGCTGTTGGATTAATTCACTCTTATGCAAATTCAGACCATGAAGAGCGAGTTGGGGAGTTGCTATCTTCTGCTCGACCAGATCTATCGGTTACATTATCGAGCCAAGTATGTCCCGAAATACGGGAATACGAGCGACAATCAACGGCGTGTGCAAATGCATATGTTCAACCATTGATGTCTCGCTACCTTAAAGAGCTGGATAAGGAGTTGAAAGGTCTGGGTTTGCTCTGTCCATTTTTACTTATGACATCAGGTGGTGGGCTTACCACGTTAGACACCGCTATTAAATTCCCTGTTAGATTAGTAGAGTCGGGGCCAGCAGGAGGTGCTATTCTGGCGACAGAGATAGCGAAAGAATGTGGTATTTCGGATGTTCTGTCATTTGATATGGGTGGAACGACAGCTAAGATATGCTTAATCGACAATTTCGCGCCGCAAATGACTAGGACTTTTGAAGTGGCGCGTGTGTACAGGAATTTGAAAGGAAGTGGGTTGCCGCTGCGTATACCGGCTATTGAAATGGTAGAAATTGGGGCAGGCGGTGGTTCCGTAGCAAAATTGGATGTCATGAATCGTATAGCAGTCGGACCAGAGAGCGCTGGGGCGGTTCCAGGGCCGGCATGTTATGGACAAGGTGGAAAGAACGCTACGGTGACTGACGCCGATGTGATATTAGGAAGAATTGACCCTAGTGAATTTGCCGGTGGTTCTGTGAACTTGGAACCTGAGAAGGCGATGGCCGCTTTGATGGAAAATGTGGGCGTAGGATTGAATCTCACTGAAACACTTGCGGCTTTTGGGGTATCCGAGATAGTAGACGAAAATATGGCAAACGCAGCTAGGGTGCATGCCATAGAATGGGGTAAGGATATCAGTGCCAGATCTATGATTGCCTTTGGAGGGGCTGCACCGTTGCACGCTCTTAGACTGGCCGAGAAACTAGATATAGATAATGTAATAATACCGTCCGGCGCGGGAGTGGGATCTGCAATCGGTTTTTTGAAAGCTCCAATATCCTACGAAGTTGTGAGGAGCCGGTACGTCAGTCTATTGGAATTTGACCCAGATATTGTAAATAAGTTGATGAATGAGATGTCCCTAGAAGCAAGGGCTATTGTAAGTTCAGGTTCTGATTCTCTAGAACTTCAAGAACAGCGACTTGCGTATATGCGGTATCAGGGGCAAGGACATGAAATAGTAGTTCCAGTTCCGGCACGCAATTTAAATCATGCAGACGCCGACACTCTTCGCTGCCTTTTTGAAGAGGAATATGCTCGATTGTATGGTCGATCGGTTCCAGGGCAAAAACCTGAAGTGTTAAGTTGGACGTTATCTGTAACCGCCCCTAGCCCGACGAGGCAGTCAATGTCACAAGAACTCAGTCACAAAGAAAGAACTGATCCTATTTCAAACCGTCAGGTATTCGATTGCAGCGCTTCAACCTTCAGTGCCGCAAATGTTTACAGACGCGACGATCTCGCCATCAACGCGGATGTGGAAGGGCCGGCGGTTGTAATTGAAAGCCAAACGACCACTATTATCCCGGAAGGATGTTGTTTCAGTGTAAATAAATATGGTCACTTAGTAATACGAAGGAAGAAAAGCGAGGCGGTTAGCAATGCAAAATAATAATGCCCTAGAGCAGATAAGTATGCAAATTCAGTGGAACCGTTTGCTCTCGGTAGTTGAGGAGCAGGCCCAGGTTCTGGTGCGAACGGCGTTTTCGACGGCCGCTCGAGAAGCTGGTGATATTTCAGCCGGGGTTTTTGACTCAGGAGGGCAGATGTTAGCGCAAGCTGTAACTGGGACGCCTGGACATGTTAATGCTATGGCAGCGTCAGTTGGTTCATTTTTAGAGGTATTTCCCCTTGAGGCAATGGAAGAGGGGGATGTTTATGTGACTAATGACCCTTGGAAGGGAACTGGACATCTTAATGACTTTACCGTTGTGACACCAACATTTAAGGATGGTGAAATAGTGGCTTTATTTGCATGCACAACGCATGTTGTAGACGTTGGTGGACGAGGTTTTGGGGCTGATGGAAGGCAGGTGTATGAAGAAGGTTTGAATATTCCAATTATGCCAATGGCAAAACACGGAGAGTTTTCCGAACAGCTTTTTTCAATTATTCGAGCGAATGTTCGGAACCCGATTGAGGTGGAAGGTGACCTATATTCTTTGGCTTCCTGTAATGAAGTTGGCGGCAGGCGCCTTATTGCCATGATGGATGAGTTTCGACTCCCTAATTTGGACCAACTAAGTCACCACATTGTTGAAACTTCTAATAAAGGCATGTTGGAGGAGGTTAGGGCGTTAAAGTTCGGTTCATATAAGAATTCTATGCGAATAGATGGTTATGAAAAGGAACTCGACTTAGTTTGTGAGATGACAATTTCTGAAAATGGTATAGATCTTGACTTCTCAGGAACCTCAGCTACGTCATCATATGGTATCAATGTTCCGGTTACCTACACGGAGGCTTATGCAACGTTTGGCATTAGATGTGTGGTTGGATCGCAGGTACCAAATAATGCCGGCTCGTTAGCTCCAGTCAGAATTAAAGCTCCGGTTGGTTGTATTTTAAATGCACCTCATCCAGCCGCAGTCACTGGGCGTCATGTGATTGGGCAAATGCTTCCCGATGTGGTTTTGGGCTGTTTAAATCAAGTTATACCGGACAGGGTGCCTGCAGAAGGAACGTCTTGTTTATGGAATCCTGTTTTGTTGGGTGGTCATGGTTTAACTGATGAAGATTATGGATCAGCTCAACCATTTGCTATGAATACTTTTCATTCGGGTGGAACGGGTGCACGTCCGTCTAAAGACGGGCTAGATGCCACGGCTTTTCCTTCGGGGGTTAGAAACACTCCTATAGAGATAAATGAAACGATTGCGCCTTTAATATTTTGGAAAAAGGAATACCGGACAGATAGTGGGGGACCTGGTACTCATAGAGGAGGAGTGGGGCAGGTGATGGAAATATCTCATTCAGAAGACGCTCCTTTTGCCATTAATTCTATGTTCGACCGGGTTATTCATCCCCCGCGAGGGCGGAATGGTGGAGGAAACGGGCAAACGGGACAAATTTATCTAAAATCTGGTCAGTCTTTGAAAGGAAAGGGTCGGCAAAGTGTCCCAACTGGTGATCGATTAGTTATAGAAATGCCGGGCGGCGGCGGCCTAGGGGATGCAAAAAGACGAGACCGTCAAAAGATAAAAGACGATCTCCGTAATGGATTAATCAGCAAGGAACACGCCAAACGTGAATATGGATTTTCTTTTTAATCGGTTCTTTTAATAGAATTTATTAGAGAGTTTAAATGATATCGTTATGATTCAGAGCCCTAGGCTGCCCGGCATATTTAGTGTCGGTTTAAAGCTTTGGTTAATACTTTTAATGGTTCAACTATCGAATATGTTGTTCGGGATGACCATTACGATTGCTAATGTAGTTTTACCACAAATAAAAGGTACTATGTCCGTAAGCCAGGACGAGGCGTCTTGGTCTATTACACTAAATCTCGTGGCTGCAGCGGTGGCAACGCCGCTGACCGGCTGGTTGGCTGGACGGTTGGGTTGGCGTTTTTTAATGTTTGGAACAGTATTGGGGTTTACTCTGTGCTCGTTACTATGCGGACTAGCACCGAATCTAGAAAGTTTAATAATATTTCGAGTGGGGCAAGGAATATTTGGTGCGCCAATTATGCCGCTGGGGCAGGCTATTATTTTATCAACTTTTCCCAGGCACCTTCAGCCCACAGCTATTGTATTGTGGGGTGTAGGAGCAGTATTTGGGCCAGTTATTGGACCGGTAATAGGGAGTATGATGGCGGAGGCATATAATTGGCGAGCCGCATTTTTCGTCTTGGTTCCTGTTGGTATAGGTACGCTGTTTTGTACTTGGTTCGCTTTGGCTGATTATGATCGATCGGAGAGAGATAGGTTTGATTGGCTTGGCTTCATTACCTTATCAGCTGCAATTATTGCACTTCAGCTAATTTTCGATCGTGGACACAGGCTGGACTGGTATGACTCAAACATAATAGTTGGATTAACTTTTATCGGCTGCATATCATTCTGGATATTTATTATTCACTGTTGTTTCGCCAATCAACCATTCATAAATTTGAGAATTTTTCTAGATAGAAATTTTAGTCTTGGCACAGTCATTTCCTTTGTAATGGGGACGTTAGCATTCACGGGGTTAGTGCTATTCCCTAGTCTATTGCACGATCTAAGAGGCTACCCCGACAGTATCATTGGCCTTTTAGTCGGATCTAGGGGGCTCGGAAATTGGTTGGCGTTTCTAGTTATTATACCTCTAACTCGATTGGCACCGCGTTTATCAGTGGCATCAGGGCTCCTTATTCAGGCATTTGCTAGCTATATGATGGCCCGGTTCGATTTGAATGTAACGAATTTTGATATTGTCTGGACAAATATGCTTTTAGGTTTTGGACAAAGCATAGCATTTACGCCGATGGCTATTTTAGCGTTTGCGACTTTACCAAAGTTAAGGGTAACAGAAGGAACAACCATATTTACTCTCATGAGGAATTTTGGCTCTAGTATATTTATATCCCTTTCTGTACTTGTACTCTTGCGTTCTACTTCGGAAAATTATTCAAATATGTCGGAAAATATTTCGATGTTTTATGAATCGAACGTTTTGCCAGTACTGCCAGTACAATGGCAGTTAGGACAAAATTTGGGACTATTGCAGCTCTCTCTAGAGATCGAAAAACAGGCATCAATGATTGGTTATATCAATTCTTTTCATCTTATGGCGATCGTAGCTATTTTAGCGACTCCCTTGGCAGTTTTAATGCGACCTGTACCAAAATAAATAGAAAAAATTGAGATTATGGATTGTATTTGATCCGGCTTATTCAAGCAGAGCAACTGCCCTAATAGGGCTTCCAGTCCCGCCTTTGATTTTTAATGGAAAACCTATGAATTTAAATCTTCCTTTTCCGATTAACTTATCAAGATGCATTAGGCCTTCCATATGTGTAATGCCTCTCTCTGCGCACGCTATATGGGCTTTAAAGTTTGGCTCCCCCTCTGGGGCTGGACTAATAGCCTCAACTCCGAACATTGTGATACCCTTGTCGGCAAGCCAGTGGACAGAGTCGACATGAAGGCCAGGAAAGTCGTGAAGATAAGCGGGAGAACCAAAAAGTCGCTCGTTTACAGCCATGTATATTAACACCGTATCTCGTTTATGTATTACTTGTCCGGAAATTTTTAGAGCTTTTTCCATTTCTGATACGGTTATCTCGTGTTTTAATTGGACCTGAGATAAATCAAGACATATTGCCTCAGTGAAAAAATTTTCCAGAGGGATTTCATCTATGGAAGGTGCATTATCTGCGGGATTGAAGTGGCATGGGGCATCAACGTGTGTTGTAGAATGATCACTTATGGAGAGTGTCAGAGATTTGGATGTAAACTTGGTATTCCCTGCCTGTTTGATTTCGCTGTGATCATTCCAAACAGTCATTATAACGGGGGGATGCGAAGGATGGGCTGGGGTCCGATGTTCGATAGTTCGGCTTAAATCTATCAGAGGCATAATATAGCTCCTTTAACTTGGATGATAGGTCAACGATTTCATAGATAGCCTTTACCCTATCAGTACCGACCACCTAAGTTAATAATTGATCAATTTTACGGCTAGAAAGAACATGCATATGCGTCTACTTGAAGATAAAGTGGTTTTAGTTACGGGGGCGGCAGGTAATCTCGGCTATGTTGTAGCCCATAAAGTCCTAGAATCGGGGGCCTATTTAGTTGCAACTGACTACGAAGGAGGTAGATTAAAAAAGCAGCTTAAAGAGCGAGAGCGAGTCTCCGTTTTTCCAGATGTGGATATAAGCAATTATAAAAAATGTCGTAAGTTAATAGGGGCAATTAAGACGAGGTTTAGGAAACTAGACTGTGTTATCTCGACAGTCGGTGGGTTTGCGTTTGAAAGTATAGAAAACGGTACTTTTGAAACTTGGCAGATAATGAATAAAATCAATGTAGAGACGTCTTTCAATATAGCGAAGGCTGCGTCATCAGAGATGTTGTCGGGTTCTAAGGGGGCAATAGTTTTAACTGGCGCACTCGCTGCACTAAATGCGCCTGCGGGCATGGCTGCGTATAGCTCTGCCAAGGCGGCTGTTATGCGTTTGACTGAGAGTCTGTCCGATGAATTGAAATTAAAAGGAATTAGAGTCAATGCCGTGTTACCGAGTATTATAGATACGCCTAAAAACAGAAAAGAAATGCCAGATGCTGATTTCTCTCTATGGGTTTCGCCAGAGGAAGTTGCGGATGTAATGATATTTTTGGCATCCGATTACGCCAAGGGAGTGACTGGAGCCCTTGTGCCTGTTAATGGCAAAGTTTAGTTCAGTTGAGGAGTACCGGTATAAATATTAAGAAAAAAAGTCATTTTAACTGGAGAACAGAAACAAATTGAGGAGTATGGCATGCCAATTAAATCAACGCAGATAGAGTTAGCTGCGCGCCCTGTTGGAGACCCGAAACATAGTGACTTTAGAATCGTTCAAATGGAGCTTCCTGAGATTAAAGAGGGCGAGATATTGTGTCGTATTATTTATCAATCACTTGATCCGTACATGCGGGGTCGCATGGACGACACTAAATCTTATGCGGTCCCAGTGGGAATAGGAGACGTGATGGGTGCTGGTTGTGTTGCAGAGGTGATTGAGAGTACGCATTTGAGGTTTGCTGAGGGAGATATAGTGACGGGCATGTTTGGTTGGAGAACCCATTTTATTTCTGATGGGTTAGGTGTGAGAAAGTTGAATAAGAACTTAGCTCCAATATCAACAGCAATTGGTGTTTTGGGAATGCCTGGTATGACTGCCTATGTGGGGCTTCTCGATATTGGTGAACCAAAGGAAGGTGATACTTTAGTTGTTTCGGCCGCTTCAGGTGCGGTAGGAGCTATCGTTGGTCAGATAGGAAAAATAAAGGGATGCCGAGTAATTGGGATAGCAGGCGCAAAAGAAAAATGTGAATATGTTGTAAAAGAGCTGGGTTTTGACCATTGTATCAGTCATTTAAGTAGTACTTTAAATAATGAACTAGAGGAATTGTGCCGTGATGGAATTGATGTGTATTTTGAAAATGTTGGAGGTAAGGTTTTTGAAGCCGTCCTGCCTTTAGTAAACCCGTTTGCGCGCATACCCGTCTGTGGGCTTATATCTCGATATAGCCATGTAGGAGAATTTCCCGGCCCAAACCTGCTACCGAAGCTAACACGTTCAATCTTAACCAACCGACTTAAATTGCAGGGTTTCATTATTACTGAACGCTGGGATCGGTTTCCAGATTTCGAAAATGATGTAAGTGGATGGATTAAAAGTGGTCGATTAAAATACAAGGAAGATTTTGTTGAAGGTATAGAAAATGCGCCGGAAGCGTTTATGGGCTTGTTGAAAGGTAAAAATTTTGGAAAATTAATTGTAAAGACATCGGAGGACCCAACATTATGAGTAAAGTTCAGAATAAACGCCAATTTGATACATTCGAATCTCTGCGGTCAGAGGTGGGAAAAGAGCTTGGCATTAGCCCTTGGCATACGGTTAATCAAGAACAAATAAATACTTTTGCTGAAGCCACTGGGGATCATCAGTGGATCCATGTCGATGTTGATCGAGCCACAAAAGAATCACCTTATGGAGCGCCGATAGCGCACGGACATTTGACTTTGTCGTTAGTCCCTATGTTGATTTCCGATACGATTGAATATTTGCCGAGAACTGCCGGAATTAATTATGGGTTGGACAAGGTCCGTTTCATGTCACCTGTTAAGTCCGGAGCAAGAGTAAGGGGAAGAATTAGTCTAAGAAGTGCCGAGCGCACCAACGATACTACTGTAAAAGTAATGTATACCACGGTAGTAGAAATTGAAGGCGAAGAGAAGCCGGCATGTGTAGCTGAATCTATAGCGTTGTATTTAAACTGAATATTTAGAAGGCGGTTTAAATATTAAAATTCTGCTAAAAGACGGCCGTAGTTTGGGTATTTCGTATCTATTCCAGATAGCCGTAGCGCATGCCAATAGCTGGCAGCGTTTATTGATATAACAGGTTTTCCTCGTTTCTTTTCTTCTATTGCTGCTTGTTGCATAAAATGTAGGTTGGTTCCGAACTGCACTATTGCTTCGGTGTCAGGACTATCGATTTCATCTATGGCACTTGTTATTTCCTCAGTACCAACATAGGAGATCGATACGGGACTGGGACAGCGAAGGCCAACAAACTTTTGGATATGGAAACCAGAATCGGTAAAAAATTGTGTTATATGTTTATCGGCTATTGGCATGTACGGAGATAAAATGGCTATTTTTTTTATCCCAAAACGTTGTAAAGCATCTGCAACGGCAAAAGAACCGCCGGTTACAGGAACACCTGTCCTCTCTTCTAACATCTTTTTTCGTTGGATTGATGAGTCGTAGCCGTCCCATACAATCAAGGAAGACATTCCAACAATTATGATCCCAGGTTCTGAAGTTTGAAGGCGATCCACAGCAGCGACTAGGTTTCCTTCGCTTAACCGGACCATTTTATCGAAATCGCTATCATTTTTTATGTCCATATTTGGTATGCTAATACGGGCAATATGATTGGTTATTCCTTCAAGTCGAAGATCATCGAAATCGGGTTGAACGATCGTATTAGTAGAAGGGATAACGGAACCTATTTTTAGTTTCCAACCTCTTTGATCTTTCATATTAATTATTCCTTATAAACCTCTGATATAATTATTACTTTTAGTTTACTTAATCACATTAATAAAATCGACTAGTGTTAACTCAAATGAAAATTTCTATCCCCTATATCCCAAAATAGTCCAGTCATAATTAACAGTCCTTCTTTCATTATAGGTATTAAAATGTGCTCGTCTGGCGCATGTTGAGCACAGGACGCGTAACTGTGGGGTACCCATAGTGTTGGTAAACCGAGCGTTTCGCTGAACACATCGTTTGGCAAACCGCCACCAATGTTTGGTAATATTGCGGTGTTTTTGTTTGTGGTTATTTTAATCGAAGAGGCGGCCCATCGTACCCATGGGTTATCCGGCTCTAGTCGAGTCGCATGGAGGACACCCCTATCAGCCGGTGTGACAGATACATTATAGAAACCTTTGGTATGTAGATGGCGTTTTAAGGCAGGAATAATATCGTTTACGTCAGTCCCCACTACAAACCTGAGTTGGCAACGGGCTTTTGCCATTCCCGGAATTGCATTTACAGGACGCTCGGGAGTCCCCGCTGTAAACGCTAGTATTTCGAAGCTATTCCAGCCAAATACCCGCTCAGCCGGGGTTAAACTCTTTTCTCCCCAATCGGGCTCAACATCGGGTCCATCAACTCCTCCAACTACTTGGCAGTCGGCCAAGGCATTTTTTATAGAACTGTTTAGGGAGTTTGGCCTCCATTCATTTATTTTTATTTGCCCCCGTTTATCTGCAATGGATGCCAAAGCATTTGATAAAATAAGTGCCGGATTTGCTATTAACCCTCCCCAGTTACCAGAGTGGTGTGCTCTATTTCGCAGGTTTACTTCGATATCAAATACTATGCTACCTCGAGATCCCATAAATAAAGTAGGTGTATCAGGTCGCAGGCGAGGCCCATCGGAGGATATTAGTACATCTGCTTTAAGAATATGTTTATTTTCTTTTGCAAATATGCCAAGCCCAGGGGAACCCGATTCTTCACCCATTTCAATTAGTATTTTAGAATTAAACCCCAGGTATCCCCTTGTTTTTAATATGGTTTGAAGTGCACCAATATTAACAGTGTGTTGGCCCTTGTTGTCAGCCGACCCTCTTCCGTAAATTTTATCGTTTTCAACAGTAATAGTCCATGGATTCAATCCTTCCCGCCATGTATCCTCTTGCCCTCTGATAACATCGCCGTGTCCGTACATTAAAACAGTCGTCCAAGCAGAATTTTCTTTTCTCTCTGCAAAAAAAAATGGTCCTGCTTTTTCAGATGGATTCTCAAAGACTTGGGTTTCGTAATCTAACGATTCGAAAGTCTTTGTCATTTCCGTAATATACTCCGCCATTTCTTCTTTACGGCTTTCATATATTTGGCTTTCCGTTTTAATTTTTACTCGTCTTTTTAGATCCTTTAGAAAGTCACCCTCATTGAAATATTGCAGAGCGTTTGATAGTGCTTGGTCTCTTGTCATTTCTGATCTTTCGCCGGCCAAGTGAACGTGGATTTTTTTAATTCAAATAAAGTTGAGGAAGAGTTACCAACTCAACCCCTTCATCTTTAAGCATTTTTCGTATAGCCTCTGCAATGGAGGGGCCCGTTGGTTCATCTCCATGGATACAGATAGTATCGACTTCAGTCGGTATTTTTACTCCATTATTAGCTACAATTACCCCTTCTAATATCAGTTGGCGCACCTGCTCCACGGCTTGTTCGGGGTCACGAATCATAGCGTGGTCATATTTACGGTTCGTCATATTCCCGTCTTCTTCATATGTTCGGTCTGCGTAGGCTTCAGCGACCAGATTTAAGCCTAAGTTACGGCCAGAGGTGAATAGATGGGATCCAGCCACCGCTACAACTATGAGCTGGTTATCAACGGCATTTATAGCTTTAGCAATAGCTTCTGCAATCTCTGGAATTTCGCTTGACATATTATTCAATGCACCGTGCGGTTTAACATGGGTAACTGCGGTATTGTTTGATATTGCGATAGCCTGGAGAGCACCAATTTGATAAGCTACGCTGGCCTCTATTTCTTCCATTGGCATATAGATACGCCGGCGACCGAAACCCCAAATATCGTTAAACCCCGGATGTGCTCCAATACTCACACCTTTTTCCGCAGCCATACGAACCACCCGGTCCATGACGTTTGGATCACCGGCGTGAAAGCCGCATGCTATGTTGGCCGATTGAACTATGTCTAGCATAGCATCATCATTACCGATATTGTAGGCACCGAAGCCTTCGCCTATATCGGAATTAAGATTAATCTTTTTCATGTTTCTGGTCTTTGATATTAGGTTTTAAAAATATAAAAAAAAGTGTATTTCAAGTTAGTCTAACTTGTGAGCACCAGATCCGTCTATGGGTAGAAAAATTAAAACTGATAATCCCCGTTTTTTAGCCGCTGGTGATACCGCGTTAGTTATTCAATTTGGGGAAGAGGTAGATGTTTTAATTAACCAGAAGGTTAGGCAATTAGGAGTAGCTGTTGGGACGGAGGCTATTGCCGGTATAGTAGACATCGTTCCCACTATGCGGTCACTTATGATCCATTACAATCCATTAATTATTTCGCAAATTCGTCTGATAGAGAAGGTAAAACCTCTTTTAGAGCTTCAAGGCCTTCTGAATCAAAACAAGAAGCATTGGAAAATTCCAGTATGTTATGAAGGGAAATTTGCTCCAGATATGGACTATATTAGTAAGTCGCTAGACCTGTCGGTAGACGAAATAGTGCGGCAGCATACTTCGGATGAATTAGAAGTTTTTATGATGGGCTTTTTGCCGGGTTTTCCATATCTTGGGTTATTACCGAAAATTTTTGATCTTCCAAGAAGGATTGAGCCTAGGGTACACGTGCCTCCAAGATCGATATCAGTAGCAGCGCGCCAAACAACAATCTATACGATTAATAGTCCTGGAGGCTGGCATTTGATAGGTCAAACGCCTGTGGATTTTTATGATCCTCAAAGAACAAATCCCATTTTGGTTAGTGCTGGCGACAGAGTACGATTTTTTTCTATAAAAAGTGAAGACTTTGCTAACATTAGAGAGTCAATTAGGGTTGGAGAATTTAACTTGGAAGAACAAAATTAATATGACAATCAAAGTCTTGGACGGTGGATTCAATGTTACAATACAAGACATGGGGCGGCCTCGATTTCAACATTTAGGCGTCCCGGTGTCAGGCGCGGTGTCTGAAGTTTTATTGGCTCTAGCAAACGCATTAGTTGGAAATCCCCGGAACATGGCTGGACTAGAAATAAGAATGTTAGGACCAACGTTGGAAGTTTTGTGCGAAACCATTCGGGTTGCGTTGGTTGGTACATCGACACCTATAGAGGTAGTAAATGAAAGCGGCGTGAGTCACCCTTCTAACCAGAGCGTCCTTCTTAAAAAAGGTCAAAAATTTAAAATAGGAAATATTACCGATAGTGGTAGTGCTTATCTAGCGATTGAAGGAGGTTTTAATATACCATCTGTATACGGGAGTCTGTCGACATATATCCGTGCGGGAATAGGGGGGCTTAACGGCCGAGCGATTGCTGAAGGTGATGAAATTCCCCTGCAATTTGGTTCTGTTTCTAGCCGAGGGGAATTAAAATTAGAAAATGACGCCGCGCTAGACCAACAAGGGCCGATCAGGATAATTTTTGGACCACAACAAGATTTTTTTACGGAAGATAGCGTTGATAAGTTCTTAAATTCAGCTTATTCAGTAACGAGAGATGCAGACCGCATGGGTATTCGTCTTGACGGTCCAAAACTGGAACATCGGAGGGGATATAATATTGTGTCTGACGGGATAGTCACAGGCGCCATACAGGTGCCTGGGACGGGTCAGCCCATTGTATTACTTGCAGATCATCAGACAACAGGTGGATACCCTAAGTTGGCTACGGTGATTTCCTCCGATATTTCTCGATTAGGACGCTTGAGGCCGGACGATCAAATTACTTTTATTGAAGTTTCCGTTGAAGAAGCGGAAGCTGCTCGTTTTGACCGAGAAAACAAACTTCAAAACCTTATCGAAAACCTAAGTGTGGCTGATCCATGGTTAGACGAAAAAGCATTATACAGTGAAAACTTAATTAGCGGCTTCAGTTAGGGAGAATGAAGGAAAATTTCTACGCCTTATAGTTTTTCATATATGTATATACCATCCGCATTTTGATTTCTTTTAATTTCGTTTTTTAACAGTAAATTATTAACATGAGCGACAGTTTCTCCAATGGCAAAGCGTGTCTGGAAAGGATCTAATTCACGTTGGAACAAAGCCTCCATAATATCCTTTGCGGTTGATCTCGAACCACACGAATCGAAGGTGATATCCAGGCGAGTTTGATGATGCTTAATCAGATCTAATACGCGGGTTTCCAGTCCTTTGTATGGTCGGTCATGGGCGGGTAAAACCGAAATTTGATTTGAAGTGGGATCAAGGGTGGTCAAAAAGTTTAAATACCCGGCTAAAGGGTCTCCATCGGGTTCCTGCCACCAGACCGCTATAATAGGAGTGATCCGGGGCAACAACATGTCTCCGCCTAGTAGAAGTTGATCGTCCGAGCAATATAAAGATACGTGATCAGGTGAGTGTCCTGAACCAAAAATTGGCAGCCACTTTCTTCCCCCAATATCGAAAGTTGTACTTGCTTCTATTCTTTTGTAGATGGGAGGAATTGGAGTTACCATTTGTCGGTAATCGTTTCCAATTTCCCGGTAGATACCAATTAGAGAGCTTTCCAGACCTGTACGCTTATAAAAGTCTTGCATCTGTAGAGAGGATCCATTTTCCACATCAAGATACGCCTGCCTAGCGCAAAGCCACTCAATTTGGCTCATCCAAAGCTCGGCATCCGTGCGATCTAGTAACCATCCAGCCAGTCCCACATGATCGGGATGGAAGTGCGTTCCAATGATTTTCGTTATTGGACGCTGAGATAAAAAATCGTTGAGTATAATCGCCCAAGTTTCGATAGACACAGGATCAGCCATTCCCGTGTCTACTAAGACCCAGGAGTCTCCGTCGTCTAGCAAATAGATATTTATGTGATCCAAAGCAATTGGCATAGGCATTCGGAACCAAAAGATGCCATCCGCTATCTCTATAGGTTCGGTAGGTGAAGGCAGTTCATCACCTCGGATATAATTTACATTACTCTCCATGCTGGGAACATAATCTTGTAATATCCTCTTGCATAGACCCAAATTAGGATAGGATAAGCAAAATTATAAACTTTTTTTTTTTAATAGCGAATTTGATATGAGGGACACATGTAATCAGAATGGGCGACTTATTCTTGTTGTAGGCCCCTCGGGATGTGGAAAGGATACCCTTCTTAATGGCGCAGCAAAGGCTCTTTTAGGAAATTTAAAATTCGTTTTCATTCAAAGGGAAATTACGCGACCGTCTTTCGTGGGTGGAGAGAAGCACATTGCGATATCGCAGAAGGAATTTGACATAAAGCAGCGTAATCAAGAATACGTGCTATGGTGGTCTGCCAATGGTCTGTCTTATGGTGTAGGAAAGACACTTGATAGAAGTCTAAATGAAGGGAAGAAAGTTATTCTAAATGGTTCTCGTGCCGCTACCCCGATGGTAAAAAAGCGTTATCCAAAGGTAAAAATCATTCAGGTTGTTGTCTCCAAAGATATTCTAAGGAAAAGGCTGGAACAGCGCGGCCGTGAAAGTAGTGAAGAAATTGAAGCAAGGTTAGCTAGGGGAGAGGCCTTAAAACTAAAAGGGAATAAAATATACAATTTTAATAATGATCAGCCACTAGATACATCATTAAAGTCCTTTGTTTCACTTTTAACTGGTATAAAGTGACAACTAGTATTTTTTCATAAAAAGGATGGTTCAAATGGCCGACGAAAAATATCTTTTTATAGTAAGCATGGACGTAGAACCGGATAAAGAGGATCTATTTAACGAAGTTTATGACGAGGAGCATGTCCCATTTTTGTCCAACGTTCCGGGGGTAATTTCTGTTACTCGGCTTACTAAACAAGAGACAAAGTTAACTTTAGGCGGAAAGATCGAGACTATGGATACCGACTCTCAGGCAAAGTATACCGCTATTTATGAAGTGACGGGACCGGATGTCATGGTGAGCGATGCCTGGGCAGAAGCAGGCGAGAAAGGCAGATGGGCTAGTGAAGTTCGGCCTTTTACGAGAAATAGATCACATGTTTTACGCAAAGTGATTAGTTAATTAAAAATCATCAGGTAAATTTTCAAAAAGATCATCCCGTAAGACTTTTCTTTAAATTTGAACTTGTCGTGCATAATCCAAAAAATAATCTAGCGATGGGGTGATTTTTGAGGGGGCTTTTGAAGCGTCGTCCCAACGTCTAAGTTTTATGGCTTCCTGGTAAAACGAATGACCCTCAAAGACATCTTTTTCTCCCTTGGTAAAGGGACCTCCCTGAACTTCTAAGCTCTTTATTGAAGCTCTTGATAATTTTGAAAAATATTTCAAATCCGTTGCACATAAGTAGCGTTTAGCATCTACATGCCAACGTATCGGAGATGTTACAGCAGAATTAAAACATGGTTGTAGGTATTCAACAGCTATTTGTTCATGCTTTGCATCATCGCCGCTTTTGATGGGCGCGGTGGTATCGTTACTGATTAGATGTCCTATATCATGAAGTAGACAAGCGGTGATCATCTCGGGAGTCTCGTTTGCATTTTCTGCGTGAAGAGCACATTGTAATGCATGGGACAATTGGGTTACAGAATCTTCGTCAAAGAAATTTTTTCCTTTTGTCAGAAAAATTAACTTTATTTCGTGAATTATCGACATTCTAATTACTTTCTAATTAAATAATGCGTCTGCCTTCCACAAGCCCCTGTCGGACTATTGGAATTGATTCTTTTGTCAGTTCAACTTCTATAATATCTGCCCGAAAGCCAGTCGCAAGAAGACCTCTATCCTCAAATCCAGCCATCTTGGCTGGTGAGCTCGTAATTTTTGAGACTGCGGCCGGCAAACTAATACCGTGGTTTGAAGTTAAAATAAACGCAGCATGGAGCAAACTTGAAGGGGCGTAATCAGATGAAAGTGCGTCTAGAAGTTCAAGTTCCGCTAATTTTGAAGCTGATACATTACCGGAATGCGAACCGCCTCGGACCACATTGGGTGCCCCTATTATGGTTTCCATCATAGCTCCCTTTGCGGCGCTAGCGGCACTCACTGTGGTAGGAAA
The DNA here is from genome assembly GCA_964342575.1 of uncultured Nisaea sp. Lineage (GTDB taxonomy): Bacteria > Pseudomonadota > Alphaproteobacteria > Thalassobaculales > Thalassobaculaceae. The sequence goes on from CAYFGZ010000003.1 coordinate 19,113, forward strand.
CTCTGCTATAGTCGCTCCAAGTTCCACAGCTTCATCTATGTGAGAATTAGTCGCGTCATCATGAGTAGCAACGATGATGTCATTTTCATGGCATAATTTTGCAATTTCCATGCGATGTTTTTTTGAATAAGTCACCTGTAACTGTTTGCGGTCATGGGAAAATTTTTTGAATTCCTCATCGGTCATTCCGTATTTTCCTTGATAGTATATTCGTTGTTTTTCTTCATCCACAAATTGACGTTCGCCGGGAGTATGGTCCATTAATGAAACAAGACGCACCAGTTCCTCGGACTTAAACTGATTGAAAAGCTCGAGAACATTTGGCATAGGTACTTCACAACGAAGATGAAGGTAGTGATCTATCCTTAATATACTGCGAGATACTGCATCCCTTACTGCTTTGGCGGCGTCAAGAAGCATTATAGCTCGTGCTTCATTTGTTCGGATATCACCTCCAATTGCTACTGCATCCAATACTGTTGTGATGCCCGCGGCAGCTAACTCTGCATCGTGCGACAAGACTGCCGCAATATGGGGCCATTGAACACCAGGACGTGGTCGACAGTGACGCTCAAGATTATCTGTATGAAGTTCAACTAACCCAGGCATGAGGTAGTTTCTATTCAAGTTTTGAGCATCACGAATATTTGTGTTTCGTCGGCTTATATCTTTTATTAATCCATTTTCAATCACCAACGAGCCAACGAAAATCTCGTTTGGAAGTATCAAGTTCGCATTGGTAAAAACCTCTTCTTTTTTTGGCATCACTAGGTTGTTACCTTTGCTAGTTCGACATTAAAGGTCGTCGTTGCCACTGCATCGTGGATAAATTTGTCGTGGAAAATACCTATTATTGCTGTCCCGCGCTCTCTAGCTGAAATAATTAGCTTGATTACCGCGTCACGATTCTTGTCGTCCAAGGATGCTGTCGGTTCATCTAAAAGTAGAATGGGATAATCTTGAATAAATGTTCGAGCGATATTTACCCTTTGTTGTTCACCCCCAGAAAACGTTGCTGGCGGCAAGCTCCATAGCGATTCTGGTATGGCCAGTGTTGTCAAAAGTTGACTTACCGCTTTTTTTACCGATCTTAAACTAAGCCTCTGCTGGATAAGTGGTTCAGAGACTAAATCAAATGTCGATATTCGGGGGATAACTCTTAAGAATTGGCTAACATAACCTATGGTTCTTCTTCTAACGTCTAATATTAGATGGGAGGGTGCGCCGACAAGGTTCACCCAGCCGTTATCGTGCTTGATTTCTATTTTGCCTGATTTAATCAGATAGTTTGCATAGATGGACCGCAAAAGAGTGGACTTTCCTGTTCCAGATGCACCTGTCAAAACCACGCAATCACCGCCCTTAACGTTAAGAGATATTTTACTAAAAACAGCCAGCCCAAGGGAACCTTGATTATGGAGTATGAAAGTTTTTTCCAAATTTTTGATGCGGATCAAATCTGTCTCGGATTTTATCATGATGCTAAACCGGAAGTATTGAAGAAACTAGAAGTTGCGTATATGGATGTTGGGGATCATCGAGGACTTGATCCGTTAATCCTTGCTCAACAACGTGTCCTTCCTGCATAACCATTAACCTATGCGATAAAAGTCTCATCACGCCAAGGTCATGGCTGACAATGATACAAGCAATGCCTAATCCGTTCACCAACCCCCTAATTAGATCGAGAAGACGCGCCTGCACAGAGACATCTAAACCACTTGTAGGTTCGTCCATAAATATAAGGCGGGGCTTTGTAACTAAATTTCGCGCTATTTGAAGGCGCTGTAGCATCCCTCCAGAAAACGTCTCGGGGTAGTGGTCTATTCTTTCATTATCTATTTCGACTTTGGTTAACCAGTCTAAAGCTTCATTGCGAATGTCACCATAATTACGGGCCCCTACAGCCATCAATTTCTCGCCGACATTTGCCCCAGCTGAAACGTTCATTCGAAGACCGTCACGCGCATTTTGGAAAACAACGCCCCAGTCTGTTCGCATCAAAAGTCGACGCTCGGGTTCACTCAATGAATAAATCTCTTGCAGTCCATTTATTCTGGTGTCGAATTCAATCAAACCAGTTGAAGGTTTAAGCAGTCCTGAGATATTTTTTAAAACCGTCGTTTTGCCGGAGCCAGATTCACCGACGATGCCCAGGATTTCACCGGGGTATATGGCAAAGCTTACATCCTCGCAGCCAATTTGCGATCCGTAGAAATGAGAAAGGTTTTCTACCTGTAGCAAAACTTTCGCCATTTATTTACTTTCTTTTGGCATAGCTGTGCCGGTGTGCCCTTTTTCCCGTCTTTCAGAACAAAAATTACTATCTGAACAAACGAACAATCGGGAGCCATTATTGTCGGTAATGATCTCGTCAAGAAAACTATGATTCGAATTGCATAGAGCACAGCACTCTGACCATACCTCTATTTCAAAAGGATGGTCATCAAAATCTAGGCTTTCCACCTTTGTGTATGGTGGAATCGCATAAATACGCTTTTCCCGACCGGCACCGAAAAGTTGTAGTGCTGCCATATAATTCATCTTTGGATTATCAAACTTTGGAATTGGACTGGGGGACATGACATAGTGGTCGTTTACTTTCACGGGATAATCGTACGAGGTTGTTACACGCCCGAAATGCGCAATATTTTCATATAAACCGACGTGCATTACACCATATTCCGTCAAAGAATGCATTTTTCGTGTTTCAGCCTCTCGAGGTTCAATCCATCTGAGAGGCTCGGGTATTGGTACTTGATAGACCAAAATCTGGTCAGCCTTCAATTTTACTTCGGGTATCCGGTGTCTCGTTTGTATAATGGATGCTAACTCAGTTTTTTCGGTCGTTTTAACCCCCGTCGTTTTGGCGAAAAAGTGTCGTATATTAACGGCGTTCGTGGTATCATCTGCCCCTTGATCTATTACCTTTAACGTATCATATTGGCCAATTATACTTGCGGTAACTTGTATTCCACCAGTCCCCCATCCAAATGGCAGTGGCATTTCTCGACTGCCAAAAGGCACCTGGTATCCAGGCAAAGCCACGGCTTTCAAGATGGCCCTTCTGATCATTCTTTTGGTTTGGTCATCCAAATAGGCAAATGTGTATCCCTGAAGGGGCTCTGTTTTTTTTCTAGCTTTAGTTTTGCTTGAGCCGTTTAGTTTATTTGTCGAACTGTTCATTCTGCTGCGGCCTCATCCGTTTTTGCCATACTGTGACGCTCATTTTGGCAATGTCCGCTGGCTTCTCGAAGTGCTCTGACTGTAACCAGTTCAGATTGGAAGTCTACATAATGTGGTAGCTTTAAATGCTGAACAAATCCAGAGGCCTCAACGTTGCACGAATGACTCATCACAAATTCTTCGTCTTGTGCGGGGGCCATTATAGACTCCCCTAACTCTCTGCTTTTTAAAGCTCTATCAAGAATACCCATAGCCATCGCCTTTCGCTCATTATGGCCAAAAGTGATCCCATATCCGCGGGTGAACTGGGCGGGGACTGTAGCGGAACCCTTGAACTGGTTAATCATTTGACATTCTGTAACTGTTATTTCTCCAATCTCGATCGGAAATCCTAATTCTTCAGGGACAAGTTCGACGATGATTTCTCCCATTCGAATTTCACCTGCAAAAGGGTGGTTGCGCCCCCATCCTCGTTGTGTTGAATACGCCATCGCTAACAAAAACCCTTCATCCCCACGTGCTAAATTTTGTAGGCGTGCCTCCCGAGCAGCCGGAAATTGAAGTGATTCTCTTGTGATATCAAAAGGTTCCGTATCCCGAGTTCCGATTTCTTCTTCTATCAAACCCTCGTCATTAAGAAGATCGGTTACCCTAGGCATGTTTTTATCCAACTCAATATCGTTTTCTTCCGCAGCGGGAACCTCTCCATTTGCAAGAAGCGAGAAATCCAATAAGCGATGTGTGTAATCGAAGCTTGGGCCTAGGATTTGGCCTCCTGGTAGATCTTTGAATGTTGCGGATATTCTTCTTCTGATAGACATATTACATGTTTCAAGTTCTTCGGTGTATGCAAAGCGTGGTAACGTTGTACGATAGGCACGTAATAAAAAAATAGCTTCTACTAAATCTCCACGTGCCTGCTTTATGGCTAAAGCAGCAAGATCTGGGTCATACAGAGACCCTTCGGCCATGACCCTATCTACAGCGAGCGACAGTTGATTTGTGATTTGATCTAATTCTAGTTCAGAGACGTTATTATCCCCCCTCCGTTCTTCCGCCAACAGGTCTTGGGAATTTTTTATCGCGGTTTCTCCGCCTTTAACAGCTACATACACAGCATTACCTCGCCATATTAGTTTTCAATTGCTTAATTATTGTTGTTCTTGGTATAGCAACCAACTTGTGGTTTGTTGTGAAGATGAGGTCTAGGCCTCTCGGAAAAAGTTTTTGAAGTTCAACACGCTGAGACCAAAAAGCCGAAGGTATCTCCGGAAGACCCAGATTTCGAGATGATTTAATACCAGGGCCAGTTAATATTAAATTACCGTTGGTAGAAATAGTCTTAGTTTGGATGATTAATGTAGCGCTGGCGTCTGGATAACTATCGCTGCCCAAATTAAAGGAATCTAGTTGGCGTGGAATACTGAATACAAGTGCGAAATCAGCTTCATACGGATTTTCTGTAAGTTTCATACCAGTATGGAATTTAAGATACTTAATTACGTCATGATCGTGCGGAATATCAACCCAGACCTGGGTTTGAAAGTCCAAAAGTGTTAACCCAACAGCAGCTGTTGCAAGATAAAGCGGGGAGGGAACAGACAATTTACTTTCTGGATTTCGAATTACGCCCGGCTCTGACATAGCTTTTAGTATATGACGAAAAGTATTTTGGCTCTCGTTTATCGGGTTTTCGAATGCAATGCTCGATGGCAAACTGTTACCAGAGTTGTTTAAAATACCCATAATTAATCACCGCGCGTCATAGTAAAAAACTCGACCTTGGTATTTGCAGATTTTCGGCTCTTTTTTTTATTCCCCTCATTGAGACACTTTCGTAACGGTTCTATAACGAGCCGTTCGGCTTCTTTATATTTTGTGTTGTCCTGCAACATTGCATCCAAAACAGCGCAAATTTCTGCGTGGTCCTTTGACCTACCCCTGACGTAACCAATGCCCGCGATCCCATTTTGAAGTCGGATGGCCGCTCTTGTAACGGTCATTTCGCCTATATTAAAGCCTGCCCCCCCTCCGCCAGCCTTTCCGCGAACCATTACCATTCCGATTTCAGGACTACGTAGATGGTTCCAAGTAGGCTTGTTGGGGAAAGAAGCCCATAGTTTGGAAACTAAATCAGTAGGGGATTTCGAAATGATAGATAACCATTCTTGTCGTTTTTTTGTTTCGAGGGGGTATTTAAAAGGTGAATTATTCATATTTTGATTCCCGAACAAATATGTTATTTGTCTAGACATATAGAACAATTGAAGAAATAATACCTACTAATCGATCCTAGTAAAGGTAAATTAGCGTATCGATTACGGAATTATTTAATAACGAAGGTCAGCAAGACACTGTTATGGAAAAAGAAAAGGGAATAACTCTTTGGAGGCAAATTGCTGATCTGATTGCCAATTCAATTGAAAAGAATGATTGGACGGCTGGCCAAAAATTACCAACAGAAATGGAACTAGCAAAACAGTATGATGTAAACCGGCATACTATCCGGAGGTCAATCGGTGAGTTGGTCGAACGCGGCCTAGTAAAAGTCGAACAGGGACGAGGCATCTTCGTACCTGAATATGTTTTAGATTATAAATTAGCTCAGAGAACTCGGTTTACAGAATTGGTTACCCGGCAAAACAAGACTGCGAGTGGGAGGTTATTAGATGCCGAGTTAATTCGTCCACCTCCAGAAGTTGCGAAAGCCTTGCGAATTAATAGAAAAAATAATGTCTTTCTCCTGCGAACTATAAGAGAAATAGATACTTCTCCCATAACTTTTGCCTCACACTTTTTTCCAGCTCAGCGGTTTCCTGACCTCCCAGAAGTTTTTAAAGAACAGGGAACGGTCTCTAAGACATTGGAAGTATTTGACTGCGGGGATTATGAAAGGCGAAAAACGAAAATTACTGCTAGACTTCCTACTAATGAGGAGGCCTTTATCTTAAAACAGGCTCGAAATAGGCCGATATTAATAACAGAGTCTATCAACGTTGATTTAAATGATAAGCCAATTGAGTATGGCATCGCTGCATTTTGTGCTGATAGAACTCAATTGATAGTTGAAACTTAAGACGCAAAAAGACTTTAAAGCTTCCGGCTCTTCCGATAACCTAGAGGAGCTTTTCTAAAAGACTGATCACTACAACGTCATAACGTAACTGAATTGTCTGAATTTAGAGGGTAGCAGGCATACATCGAGCTAATCGCAAGGGATTTTCAATATGAAAATAGACCACGATGACTCATCGTTGAATAAAAAAATGTGCGGACATATCCTCGTTGATTCTCTTCGTACTCATGGTGTTAAAATGGTTTTTGGAGTGCCTGGCGAGAGTTATTTAGCGGTGCTCGACGGCCTCCAAGATGCAAATAGTATTCAAACTATTATATGTCGACAGGAAGGCGGTGCTACTATGATGGCTGAAGCCTATGGCAAGATGACTGGTCAGCCAGGAATTTGCCTTGTCACTAGAGGGCCAGGGGCGACAAATGCAAGTGCCGGCGTCCATATTGCTATGCAAGACTCCACTCCCCTCATATTATTGGTGGGCCAGGTTGGCAGGGGAATGATGGATCGAGAAGCATTTCAAGAAATTGATTACCGAAGAATGTACGGTGAAATGGCGAAATGGGTAGCTCAAATAGATGACCCTATGCGAATCCCAGAGTATATCAGCAGGGCATTTTATACAGCCACTTCTGGTAGACCGGGGCCAGTAGTTTTAGCACTTCCCGAGGATATGTTAACAGAATATGCGGATAACCAGGACGTGAACTCTTATACTAAAATAGAGCCATATCCAGCACCAGACGATATTCAAAAGCTTCGAGGGCTCATGGAAAACGCCTCTTCACCTCTAATGATAATAGGGGGCGGCGGATGGGACGCCATAACGTCCAAGAGTATAGAGGAGTTTTCTTCACGGAATAATCTACCAGTAGGATGCTCTTTTAGATGTCAGGACTACTTTGATAATAGACACAAAAATTACGTCGGACACATTGGTATAGGTCTTTCAACCTCGCTTCAGAAAAGAGTTTTAAAGAGCGACTTATTACTGGTAGTAGGTGCAAGACTTGGTGAAGTGACGACTGGTGGATATTCACTTCTTAATATTCCTAAGCCAAGGCAGATCTTGGTACATGTGCACGCGGGTGCCGAAGAATTGGGTAGTGTCTATCAGCCAGATCTTCCAATTAACGCCGGTCCTCGACAGTTTGCACGAGCCATTGAAGACCTAACTATTATTAAGTCAAAACAATGGTTGGGTAGTACCCAGGAAGGTCATAGTGACTACTTAAAAACTCTCGTGCCGCAACCCATACCAGGTGATGTTCAGATGGGGAAAATTGCCTCATGGCTGAACCAAAAACTTCCCGACGATGCGTTTATTTGTAATGGTGCAGGAAACTACGCTACTTGGATGCACCGTTTTTTCCAATATAGGCAATACCGAACGCAGCTGGCTCCAACAAGCGGCTCCATGGGATACGGACTTCCATCAGCGGTGGCCGCCAAGCTTGTTCATCCAGATAGACTGGTCTTGAGCATGAATGGCGATGGTTGTTTTATGATGCATGGTCAAGAGCTGGCTACAGCAATGCAGTACGGGGCCAATATAATTATAATTATTATCAACAATGGTATGTTCGGAACTATTCGAATGCATCAGGAAAGAGAATACCCGGGTCGTGTAGCTAATACTGGTTTACAGAATCCCGATTTTGCGGCTTTAGCAAGAGCTTATGGAGCATTTGGAGAGCTAGTAACCAAGACAGAACAATTTTATCCCGCCTTTGAAAGAGCTATGAAGGCAAAACTGCCCACTATTATTGAAATTAGGATTGATCCAAATGCCATTACTCCGGTCACGACATTAACCGCAATTAGAGAAGAAGCAATGGTTCGAAACTCTCGAGCTCCCGAACAAACTAATAAAACTGAGACACGCTAGGCGAACGAAATTATTTTAAGAAGCAAAACCTATTTAACCAAAAACAAACGTAGCAAGAAATACTCTAAAAAGATAAAGAATTGGAGAAACTAAATGGCAGATTCAAATAAAGTGATTATAACGTGCGCGGTTACCGGGTCTATTCACACGCCTACAATGAGCCCGCATTTGCCAATAACACCCGATGAAATCGCTGACGCCTCGATTGGAGCTTGGGAGGCCGGGGCTTCTATAATACATCTTCACGCTCGAGACCCGCAAGATGGGAGCCCGACCCCGAGCCCCGACGTATTTATGGAATTTCTTCCGAGAGTTAAGCAAGCGACAGATGCTGTCGTTAATATCTCTACAGGGGGAGGTCACGGAATGACAGTTGAGCAACGTTTGGAGGCCGCTGTGAGGGCCAGCCCTGAAATGACATCACTAAATATGGGATCTATGAATTTTGGCCTGTTTCCAATTTTGGATAAAGTTTCGGATTTCAAGCATGATTGGGAACCGAAATATCTCGAGAATTCACGTGATTTTATTTTTCGCAATACATTCAAGGACATAGAGTACATTTTAAAAGAATTAGGTGAGGGACATGGAACCCGATTTGAATTTGAATGTTATGATATAGGTCACTTGTATACACTAGCGCATTTTCTTGACCGTGGCTTAGTAAAACCACCACTGTTTGTCCAATCAATCTTTGGAATTCTAGGTGGTGTGGGAGCCGATGAAGAAAATCTTATGCATTCCCGCCGGATAGCAAACAAATTATTTGGTGATGACTATCAATGGTCGGTGCTAGCAGCTGGCCGACATCAGATGAGCTTTGTTACGATGGCGGCAATGTTGGGCGGTAATGTTAGAGTTGGGCTGGAAGACAGTCTATACATAGGAAAGGGAAAATTGGCTGAATCTAACAAGGATCAAGTGGCAAAAATTCGACGCATAATTGAAGATTTATCGTTGGAAGTAGCATCGCCCGAAGAGGCACGTAGCATGCTTGGATTGAAAGGGGGAGATTTGGTTAAATTCTAAGTAAAGCCCGTGCATTTTGAATTTAATAGGGCGATTGTTAGAAGACCGTCATCCGATGTTAGTCGTGGTTTGAGGTCTATAGATACTGGAGATCCAGAATTTTTTGCTGTGAGCACCGAACATGACGGTTATATTTCTGCGCTAGAGTCGGCGGGCCTTAAAGTGGATATCCTTCCTGCGCTGAGGGGTTTTCCAGATGCTATGTTTGTTGAAGATCCGGCTTTGGTATTCACTGATATTGCCATCATATTGCGATCGCTAATAGAAGAGAGGGCTGCGGAAGCGGACTCGTTGATTCCTATTCTTCGATCGAGTTTTGCTAATATACAACAATTAAAAGTGGGTTTTGTTGACGGTGGGGACGTACTTCAGTTACCTGGGGTGACTTTAATTGGTATTTCTGAAAGGACTACTCTTGATGGTGCGCAAGCGTTGATTTCATGTCTGAACCAGAACCAGAAATCTGGGATAATCTGCAAAGTTCCGGATGGCGTCCTTCACCTTAAATCAGACTGCGCATTATTAGATGAAGAGACCATTTTAATAACCGAGAGGCTCGCCAATCAACCTGTGTTCAGTAATTTTAAAAAGATAGTCGTTCCACGGGAGGAAAATCTTTCAGCCAACGCTATTCGAGTTAATTCACAAGTCTTGATGGGACGAGAGTATCCCAAGACATTGGAGATGGTGATGGCACTTGGTTTTAACGTTGTTCCGTTGGCGACTTCCGAAATACGAAAAATTGATGCTGGATTATCGTGTATGAGCCTTCGATGGCTCGATTAACGAGGCAGATAGCATACTTTCTGTTAAGAATAGTTCTCGAGAAAGAAAATTGGAATGAGGGTGGACGGATCTCAAAGTTATTAAAGTGTTTTTGGTTAAAGTAAGGATACTCTCATGCACTGGTTTTTATCCAAACGATGCGGTACATTGCAAAAATAGCAAGGCAGATTAGTATAAATGCCAGTTAGATGAACAAGAACTATATATTACAAAGGTGACGGGTGAAATCTATGCTAGTAAAACAGTTTACCATCGACCAATTGGCCCAGGAAATTCCTGATGGTTCGAAAATAGCACTGCCTCCTGATTATGCATACTGCTCACTTGCAACAGTGCGAGCTTTGATAAGAAAGGAGAGTAAGAGGCTTCACTTAGTAGGAGTGCCTTCTCTTGGTTTTCAAGCGGATATGCTTATAGGAGCAGGATGTGTAGAAACGGTTGAAACGGCTGCTGTCACTTTGTCAGAATATGGCTTGGCGCCAAGGTTCACATCCGCTGTAAAACGCGGATCAATCAGAATGATGGATGCTACATGCCCGGCAATTCATGCAGCGCTTCAGGCGTCAGAAAAAGGAATTCCCTTCATACCGTTACGCGGATTGATAGGCTCCGATATACTGAAAAATAGAACGGATTGGAAAGTTGAGAAAAATCCATTTGCTGAAAATGATCCAATTGTTCTTTTACCAGCTCTACGGCCCGATATAGCGCTGATCCACGCGCCAATTGGCGATAAATTTGGCAATGTTTGGGTTGGCGTCAGGCGTGAACAGATGTTGATGGCACATGCGTCGCGGAAGACCTACGTTACCGTTGAAGAGATAGTCGATGGGAATATTATGGAGGATGCAAAAATGAAAGCAGGCGCGATACCGGGTATATATGTTAACGGTATTGCAGAGGCAAAGAACGGCGCTTTACCTATTGGAATTCCAGGAGGTTATGACTCTGATAGAGAGCATTTGCGGCGTTATGTAGAGTTAGCGCAGACAGACGCGGGGTTTCGGCAATATGTTGTAGAGTTTGTATACGAAAGTCCTGCTGAGGCCGCTGAATAGGAAATGAGTAAAATTGTATTAGAAGAAATTTTGATAAACGCCATTGCGAACAACCTAGATGGGTTAAAACATGTAGCGGTGGGCGCGTCTTCTCCTATACCAGGTGCAGCGGCACTTTTGGCTAGGGCGCGCAGTTGCGGGAACATGAGGGTTTCAATCTTGGGCAGCGAGGATAATAATTTCTTCAGCGATGGTGGCAAAGAAATTTTTGACATTGCCGGTCAGGGTCGAATGGATGCTTTTTTCTTAAGTGGAGCCCAAATAGACGGAAAGGCAAATGTTAATTTAGTTTCGGTGGGTGAGTACCGAGAGCCTAAGGCGCGGTTTCCGGGATCCTTCGGGTCCGGCTATTTATATTTTGTTGTACCCAGGGTTATTTTATTTCGATTTGAGCATACGCCAAGGACGCTTGTTGAAGAAGTTGATTTTATAAGCGCTCCAGGATTCTCGGATGATAATGTTTATCGCCCAGGCGGACCGTATAAATTTATAACAAATCTATGTCTCTTTGGGGTTAATAAAAAACATAAATGCTTTCAGTTAGAGAGTATTCACCCCGGATATACAGTTGAGGACGTTTACGAGCAAACTGGGTTTGAGTATTTGCTGCCGGATGGCGTCGTGCCTGAGACGACCATCCCAGATAATAAGACTTTGGAAACTATAAGAAATCAGGTAGCTCTGGAAATTTCTGAAATTTATCCAGCATTTGCGGCACGGGTATTTGGAGTAAAGATATAAATAAAAAAATTTCAAAAATTAAGAAGTACCATTTCAAAAAAGTTAAATTTTCATCGAATGATAGTGGGTAAGGATAGGTTGAGTATGAGTAATGAAACCACAGAGGGGTCACTTTCTGGCATCAAAATTGTTGACTGCACTCGAGTATTAGGGGGCCCATATTGCACCCAGATGCTAGGCGACCATGGGGCCGAAATAATCAAAATTGAGCCTCCTCAAGGTGATGAAGTTCGGGATTGGGGCCCACCATTTAATGGTGATGATGCTGCATATTTCATTGGAGTAAATAGAAATAAGAGGTCTATCGGACTTGATTTAAGTGCGGAAGAGGGAAAAAAGGTTCTATTAAAGTTATTAGAAGAAGCCGATGTTATAATTGAAAATTATAAAACAGGTTCAATGGAGCGTTGGGGTCTTGGATACGAAGAGATATTAAGTAAAAAATTTCCACGGCTCATTCATTGCAGAATATCGGGATTTGGTGCGGACGGGCCATACGGAGGGTTTCCGGGATACGATGGTATCATTCAAGCAATGGTGGGGCATTTCTCGGTTAATGGAGCTATAGAAACAGGCCCTACACGCCTTGGCCTAGCTATGGTAGACATTGGGACTGGGCTTTATGCCGGTAACGCCATTCTCATGGCGCTCTTCGAACGCGAACGGTCAGGTGTTGGACAATATCTGGATATGACGTTATACGATTGTGGGCTCTCATTGATGCATCCACATGTACCCAATTATTTTGTCTCAGGCGGCATGGTGCCAGGGTTGACAGGCAACCCCCATCCCAATATTGCACCTTACGACCTGTTTGATACTAAAACCTGCAAAATATTTATTGCTGGGGGCAATGATAGAGCGTGGCGAAGATTATGCGAAGAAGTTGGACGTCCTGAACTGGGAGAGGACCCAAGGTTTCTTACAAATGGAGACCGTCAAAAAAATAAAGAGGCCTTAAAAGAAGAATTAGAAGGGATATTTGCCGAGGTCAATGGTGAGGAATTTTGCGAAAAACTTTTAGCTGCTGGACTTCCAGTGGGCCCTATACGCAATACCGAAGAAGTAATGAACCATGAGCACACCAAACATAGAAACATGATAGTGGAAAAAGATTGGTATAAAAATTGGGGCATTCCAATAAAGTTTTCTCGCACTCCAGGGTCAATTAAAAGGCTACCTCCAAAATTCGGAGAGCATGGTAGAGAAATTCTAAAGGAACACGGTTATACGGAGGAAGAAATTAGTACATTCGCGCAGTCAGGAATTTTAATTGAAAATCGAAAAAAGATATAATTTGAGTGATAAGTCATAGTCTGCTCAGGATTCCTTTGAGAATGACTTTTACCTTTATTACACTCGCTGTTGAAACTTTTAATTGAAAGGGGATCGCTTTGAGTAAAATTATTAAAACGGATGCAGAGTGGAAAGCCCAACTAGATGAAATGCAATATGAAGTAACAAGGAAACATGGTACTGAAAGAGCCTGGTCAGGCAAATATGCCGCAAATAAGGATCCGGGGGTTTATAACTGCGTGTGTTGCGGCCAACCACTATTTGATAGCGATACAAAATTTGAATCGGGGACAGGATGGCCCAGTTTTTATGCGCCAATTTCTGATAAAGTTGTAGAAACTTCTACTGATCGCAGTTTCTTTATGACACGTGTGGAGGCGCATTGTTCTAAATGTGACGCCCACTTAGGTCATATTTTTGAAGACGGCCCAGCTCCGACAGGGCTACGGTATTGCATGAATTCCGCCTCATTAGAACTGGTAAAAAAACAGTAAATTGAGAAGCCCATTTTAAATCTTAGGGCCAAGATTCATCAAAAATCTGTCGATGGGAGCAGATGAGTTGCCTAAAATTGCGATTCTTGACGATTACACAAGCGATTCTCTCAAGCTAGCTGATTGGGCTAAGTTAGCGCCTATGTTTGAACCAAAGGTATTCAATACGAATTTTGGCGATCACGACGTGATAATAAATCGATTGAGGGACTTTGAAATAATTTGCGCAATGAGAGAGAGAACTCCCTTCCCAAAGTACGTTCTCGAAAACTTGCCAAAACTGAAATTGCTTGTCACTAGCGGAATGCGGAATGCCTCGATAGATATTTTAGCGGCCGAAAAAATGGGCGTAATTGTGTGTGGCACGCACGGTTCCGCTGATGCAACCCCTGAACTTACTTGGGGTTTAATTCTAGCTTGTGCTCGCAACATAGCCAGTGATGGTGCCAATCTTAAAAGAGGGGGGTGGCAAACACAACTTGGTGTGGAGCTAAACGGTAAAACGTTGGGTTTATTAGGTTTGGGAAAAATCGGGCGGCGGGTGGCGGAATTTGGTCGAGTTTTTAGAATGAATGTTGTGGCCTGGAGCCCAAATTTAACTAAGAGCCGGTGTAGCGATGTTGGAGTAAAATTTGTCTCAAAGGATTCCCTATTTATGGAGTCAGATTTCTTAAGTATTCATCTTGTTTTGGGAGAAAGCACTCGGAATCTGGTAACTGGTTGTTTGCTTTCGTATATGAAACCCACGGCCTTCCTAATCAACACTTCTCGTGGTCCGATAGTCGATGAGCAGGCATTTATTGAGGTTTTGAAGAATAGAAAAATTAAAGGAGCTGCGGTTGATGTCTACAATATTGAGCCATTACCCGTTTTTCATCCCTTTAGAGAACTAGACAATTTGTTAATGACACCGCATTCGGGCTATTTTACGAAAGAAACCTATAAAATGTTTTATTCGCAGATGGTCGAAAATATACAGGCCTGGGCGAAAGGGCGTCCCATGCGAGTGTTAAGCGGGAACCGCTGACCTCTCTAAAATTATAGTATGTCTAGGATTCTTTCGGGTGGTCGACCTAATGCAGCCCGGTTATTGGCAACTACAATAGGGCGTTCTATTAGAATTGGATTGTCGACCATCGCCTGAAGCAATTCCTGCGTACTTCTGCTGTCATCCGCCAAATTCAGATCTTTAAAGATAGCCTCTTTTGTACGCATTAATTCTCGGGGTTGAAAGCCAAGCAAAGCTAGAATTTTTTTCAATTCGCTCACTGTAGGGGGAGTAGATAGGTATTCGATAATCTTTGGTTCATAACCTTTTTGCTGCAAAAGAGTCAGTGTTTCCCTTGATTTTGAACATCGCGGATTGTGGTAGAGTTTTATTTTCATATTCTGGTTACCCCTTGCTTCTTTGTAGATGTATGTGAATAAACTGTTAGAAATTCACTAATCCAAACGTTTGGCGTTTCTATTTAAATTTTTTAGTCTGGATAATTTGTTACCGTTGAAAGTATATTAGTATGTTTATATGTCGTGGAATAGTATCAATAAATGGCTAGTGAACTTGTAAGGGGGATGGATTGGATTATCGTTATTTAGGTCGATCGGGCTTAAAGGTATCACCTCTTTGCTTGGGCACCATGCTATTTGGGCGCGAAACCTCGTCCCAGGAGAGCCAATTAATAATTGAATCGGCTAGGGAGATTGGCGTTAATTTTATCGACACGGCAGATACCTATGTTTCGGGAGACTCAGAGCGACTTGTTGGACGCTGCATTAAAACGTCAAGAAATTCGTGGGTTTTAGCCACTAAACTCGCTAACAAAATGAGTGATAATCCGAATAGTGGTGGTTTGTCTCGGAAATGGGTGTTACAGGCATGCGAAGATTCGTTAAAGCGACTCAAGAGTGAATACATAGATATTTATTATCTTCATAAGGAGGATCACAATACACCCTTGGAAGAGACTATAAAGGCTATGGGAGATTTGATAAGGGAAGGAAAAATTCGGTATTTTGGGCTATCAAATTACAGATCATGGCGTGTGGCGGAGATCTGTAATATATGCGACAATTATGGTATTGATCGTCCTATAGTCAGCCAGCCGTATTATAATGCTATGAACCGAATGCCTGAGATAGAACATATACCAGCGTGCGTAAATTATGGTTTGGGGGTCGTGCCTTACAGTCCCCTGGCACGGGGAGTACTGACCGGTAAATACTCAGAAAAAGGAAAGCCGGAGAAGGGTAGTAGGGTTGATCGCAAGGATCGCCGTATTATGCAAACAGAGTGGCGCCTCGAGTCTATTGAGATCGTAAAGAAAATCAAGAGCTATGCTAGAAAACGTGGCGCTACGACAATTGATATCGCTATAGGATGGTTACTTAATAACAGCGCTGTAGACTCTATAGTCGCTGGTCCACGAACACTCGATCAGTGGAATGCGTATGCTGCTGCCCTAAATTACAATTTTAACGCGGAAGATGAGGCGTTGATAGATAGATATGTAACGACAGGACACCCCTCGACCCCTGGTTACAACGACCCCTCGTACCCCATTGAAGGGCGGTATTCGAAAAGTTAGTGTGGTTTTATTTTGGTCACAAATCAAAAAAAGTATGTCATGAACGGTAATTGGCCGCGCTTCTGCCTGCAATCCGACCGAAGACAGCCCCAGAAACCAGCCCAGTGCCGCCCGGATAATTGAAATGGAATAATCCACCGACCATCTCTCCGCAGCAAAACAACCCGGGTATTGGACGCCAATCGGTTCCAATAACCTGGGCATGATTGTTTACTTTTAGTCCGCCAAACGTAAAAGTAATGCCACCAGTGGCTGAGTATGCCACAAATGGTGGTTCATCCAACCGCAATGCCCAGTTTGTTTTGTTGGGAGTAAGATTAATGGTTGTAAGACCATCCTTCTTTGTTGGATCGAAGAGTTCGGGATCACAAGCTGCATGATTATAATCGTACAGTGTCCTTAAGGCTTGAGCTCGATCATCGATATCTAACAATTGAATTAACTCTTCTATAGTGTCGGCGGATACAGGTTCGCTGGTACTGTAACGGGGCTCCAGAAGATGAATAGTTTTTTGATCAAAAATTTGCCATGCCAGTGAACCAGGCTGCTTTAGAATTTCACCTCCATATTTGGCATAAGTATACAGGCCAACGTCTTCACCCTCATCGCAAAACCTCAACCCATTTCGATTAATCATTACACCGAAGGGGTAAGATAGGCGGTTCGACTTATCGGTTCGAGCTCGATCAGCAAACTCTGGCCACTCGTTGGAGATCGGCGTAGAATGCTTGCCAGACCATTGCCCCCAAGGCAATGCCCCAAGAGCTAATGCCATTCTCAGACCATCGCCTTGATTATGGGCCGTTCCTCTTACTTTTGCGTGGTCCCAGGGAGCGGCTAGATATTGGGAGCGCCACTGCGAATTAGCCTCAAACCCCCCGCACGCTAAAACGATTCCAGTACTGGTGATTTCCTTCAACCCGTCGGGTCCTTTAACGACAATCCCGCACACTGCACCTTTATTATCCCTGATTAGATCAATTGCTGCCGTTTCATAGCGTATTTCAATTGAGTTTTTTTCTGTAGTCTTGAACCAATTTGTTGAAAGACCAATTCCTTCGTGTTCTGCACGGATGATTGCACCTTTTTGCCATTTAATGCGATTTCCCACTTTTATGCCGGACAAGGTTGAAGCAGGCTCCATAGGAATTCCGCCATACTCATGGGCCCAACGGATTGTATCAAATGAATTATCAATCAAAATAGCGGCTAGTTCTTTGTCTGTTTTATTATGTGTCACCCGTAATAGATCATTCCACATATCATTTTTTGTATAAGCTAGGACGTCTTCAAAGAAACCTGGAATTACCTCACCCGCCGTTGGAACCATTGCTTCTAACTCTTTCGGGTCATCAAAGGCTATTCGGAATAACCCACCGGAAAAGAAAGTATTACCCCCTCGCTCCTGTCTATTGGCTTTTTCCAATACCAAAATGCGATTAGCCCCAGCCTCTCCAGCGGAATTGGCGGCGGCCAGAGCAGCGTTGCCGGCCCCGACAACAATTACATCATAATCGGGCATTTTAAGTTCCTCCTTATCGAGCTTTCATAGCACAAAAACTTGTATAAATTTTATTGTCTGTATTCCGGTTAAATATTAATCCGCATATGGATAGATTAGTAGTCCAGAGAAGCAATGGAACCGGGAGCACAGTTGCAAAGAATTTCAGAAATTATATATAGAAAGGTATCTTTTAATTAAGTAATCCCTTTGCTGCGACTTTGACGTTTCCGAACATGTATATCCAGGTAACGTTTACGGAGCCTTATGTATCGGGGTGTTATCTCTACGAGTTCGTCCTCCTGAATATACGCAATAGCCATTTCTAAAGTCATCTTCATTGGAGGAGTTAGATCGATGGCATCGTCTTTCCCGGCGGCTCGAAAATTAGTAAGTTGTTTAGACTTAAGGGGATTGACTTCTAGATCATTGTTTCTTTTATGTTCACCTATAATCATTCCACCATAGACCGCATCACCTGCATTAATCATTAATACACCTCTATCCTCTAGATTGAATAAGGCATACGGTGACGCTTTTCCCTTTTCTCGGGAGATCAGGACTCCCGTCCGCCGCCCGGGTATCTTCCCCTTATGTACCTCATAGCAATTAAACAATCTATTTAAGACGCCAGTTCCACGCGTTTGTGTCAAAAATTCCCCCTGATACCCTATAAGACCTCGAGACGGACATAAGAAGGTTAAACGTTGCTTGCCGCCAACTGAGGGATGCATTTCTTGAAGTTCTCCTTTTCGACTTGAAAGTCCTTTTACAACGATACCAGAATAATTTTCGTCAACATCAATTACGACCTCTTCAATCGGTTCCAATTGCCGCCCATTTGCCTGATCGAGTTTATAGAGTACGCGTGGTCTGCTAATAGACATTTCATAACCTTCTCTGCGCATTTGTTCTATTAGAACAGCAAGCTGCAGTTCGCCTCGACCCGAAACTTCGAATGCGTCGTTTTCCATTGTTGTCGATACATTGATGGCTATGTTCCCCTCTGCTTCACGAAGCAGACGTTCTCCTAATGCGCGAGACGTCACTTTATCGCCATCGAGACCGGAAAAAGGACTGTCATTTATACTGAAGGTAACTGCAATGGTGGGTGGATCGATTGCCTCTGCTGATATTGGAATAGCTATACTTGGATCGGTAATTGTATCTGCAACAGTCGTTTTAGAAAGACCTGCTATTGCTATTATATCGCCTGCGGTAGCTGCATCCAAGGGCACTCTATCCAATCCCCTAAAGGCGAGAATCTTTGTTATTCTGCCTTCTTCTTTTATCTCACCGTCGCGGTTTACCGACCGTATCCTGGCATTGGACCTTATCTCTCCCGACGAGATACGGCCAGTTAGTATTCTTCCAAGAAAATGATCGTGTTCCAGAGTCGTCACTAACATTCGAAACGGAAGATTTGTTTCAACCGATGGCATGGGGACGTGAGTTATTATTTTTTCAAATAAACATTTCATATTATCGAGGGGAAAATTTGGATCCTCCGATGCCCAACCTAATTTTGCTGACGTGAACAAAGTGGGGAAATCCAGCTGTTCGTCCGTGGCCCCCATAGTGGTGAATAGATCGAACATTTCATCTTGCACCTCGAAAGCTCTTTGGTCTGGTTTATCAACTTTATTTACAATCACTATGGGCTTCAATCCCAACCGTAACGCCTTCCCTAGTACAAATTTGGTTTGCGGCATCGTACCTTCTGCCGCATCGACTAGCACCAATACGCCGTCGACCATGGATAGTATGCGCTCTACTTCACCTCCAAAGTCCGCATGCCCTGGGGTATCAACGATATTAATTCGTATATCCTCCCATATGACTGATGTGCATTTTGCTAGTATCGTGATTCCACGTTCACGTTCTAGATCACTGGAGTCTAAAACTCTTTCCGCAACCGTTTTATTTTTATGGAACGTACCCGATTGCTGAAGTAAGGCATCTACCAAAGTTGTCTTGCCATGATCTACATGTGCTATAATAGCGATATTTCGTAGTTCCATAGTAGTGGTTTCTTTCATTCGCGTTCAACCCCATAGGTGTAAAGCTATAGTGCGTTGTGGGGCTAATTATCGATACTGCATGATATGACAAACATTAGAGGCAAGATACTCCGTGAATAGTGCTTTAGAAATGCGATACTTAATCTTTGAATAATCTATGTGAAATAGTTTATCATCAGGAGTTGCATGTTTTTTGTGTCCATAAGATATACAGTATTAAACAAAGATAATTGCAAAAATATGTTATAGTTGAGTTTGAATATGGAAAAACAATATCATGCGCATGTATACTTTAATGACGATACACGGCAAGTGGCGCATCGTTTAAAGGCACGAATAAAAAAAACGTTTGATGTCGAAATTGGTAGTTTTCACGAAAAGTTGGTTGGACCGCATCCGAATTGGAGTTATCAAATCAAATTTAGCGGCAGAGCATTTGGGGAAATTGTACCTTGGCTTATGCGCAATCGTGATGGTCTGACTATTTTCATACATTCTTGCACTGGCGATAATTACAGCGACCATACAAAATATGTCTGCTGGTTGGGAGCATCTAAACAATTAAAATTAGGAATATTCGAATAACGAATATTATTTTTCGTCTTTCTTAACCGATCTATCGGGAAAAAAATCAAGACAAACTTTTAATTTTTCCGTGGTCATCCCAGGGGACTCACTACAAGTAATATATAGTTCACGGCATTCTGTATAGTCTTTATCAGACGTATTGAACCTAAGGTCTTCGCATATCTCTGTAAATCTTTTGGCTAGTGTGACAAAAGACGACCCGGAGTCTCCTTGTACGGTGTCTGTCCTTTTATTCAAGGGTTGTACTCTTAAAAATTGAGCAATTGCTTCGTTGGCCCGATTGAGTGGGATTTCTGCCAACCCTTCATCTCCCATAAGTGTCCAATATTTAATATAAATATTTTCGCCTAGCATCATTTGACGCATAACCGGGGGTATTAGGCCAGGTGTAGCAGAGCCCCAGACAATGAATTCAATTTGTTTTCCACGTTGCTTATACAAAGTGGGGTTAAACCCTACCTCTAGTTTTTTTAAAGTTTCTAATTCAATTGCGTCGAAATTATCAACCCAAAATGTTGGCAACTTATTTTTTGTAAGCTGTTTTCGCATAGTTCGAGGCAGTCGGAATCTAGCCCATATACTATCATCTTTCTTTTTAAAAATATGCAGCCTATATCCCTTTGTTGTATTAATCCTCGCTTCTATAAAGGGTTTTTTGCTGACGGGATCTGTTAAAACTTCTACGTACCACTGAACTCGACTTCCCCAGCTCGGGTTAATGCTAAAAGCTGTCGTGATGATCACAACTGAAAAGTATAAACAACAGTGGCGAAGACAACTTTTAAACCACATATTTTTCCTACTCTTTTTTTAAGTGCGGGTTATAGTCTATAGTTTTTGAGACAGTGAGAAAACAGGTAACTACAAGTGATAATGATAAAAGTTTTTATATTGGTAATTTTAGTTTACCTGTTGTTGGTAGCCGGGCTATTTGTCTTTCAACGAAATATTTTGTTTGTACCTGGCAAGGTGAAGCCCGAAACCGTTGGCACTTTAGTGCCGGAAATGCAGGAGGTATTTCTTCACACCTCGGATGGGCTGTCACTTACCTCGTGGTTTTATCGTGGTGAGCCGGATAAGCATATCATTATATACTTTCAAGGTAATGCAGGAACTATAAGAGATAGAGATTATAAGGCACGTTTTTTTATGGACAGGGGGTATGGTGTTTTATTAGTGGGGTATAGAGGGTATGGAAAAAATCCCGGAAAACCAAGCGAATGGGGTTTAACGCTAGACGGCGAAGCTGCAATTGAATTTGCAAAAAAGGAGGCTTTTACAACTGATAGAATTATTTTATACGGTGAATCACTGGGGACCGGAGTTGTCGTTAATCTGGCATCAAAAACCGAAGTGAATTCCATAATTTTGGAAGCTCCGTATACTTCTATCGAACATATAGCTAAGCATAGATATTGGTTTATTCCTGTTCGATATCTATTAAAGGATCGTTTTGATAGTATAAAAAAAATTGGGTCTATAAAAATTCCAGGCCTTGTATTGCATGGCGATCAAGACAGAGTAATTAGTGTCAGCTATGGAGAAGAATTATTTCAACACATGAATGAACCCAAGCAGTTTATAAAAGTTCCCGGTGGAAGACATAGTGATCTCTTTGATTATGGAGTGGGGGAGGAGATTATTAAATTTGTTGAAGGCATGTAAGCCAAGATAGGTGATTATTGAAATGCTTTATTTGCGGCGGCGAACGGGAGCAGAACACAATCATGTCGAGCCGTTACCGCCCTTACGGGTTCAAACATGGTCAAATCATCCCATGGAATAAATTTTTGGGTGCCACTTAGATAAGTTTTCAGGCTTTCGTATATAGAAACTAAGTCTTTAGGTTCGCATCCCACTGATTGAACCGCTAACACCTCAGACGCAGCCTCACATAGTGCGCAGGCCCTCACATTTAAACCAATCGTTTTGATAATATTTTCTTCGATTGCAAAATCTATTGTAACTCTATCACCACAAAGAGGATTGCTTACCTTTGCTGTATATATTGGATTTTCAATTGGAATCCGCAATCGGGAGCTACGTGCAAACTTAATTATCTTTTCATGATAAAAGTTATCGGGCATTAGATTAACTATCCCCGCTAGATGATTGAGTTATAAAAGCTTTTAATTCTTCGGGAGTGTCGAGATCCAATAATATGCTATCGTCTTTCATTTCAACTTCTATTACGTTTTCTGCGTACTCCTTGATTAAGCTCTTGGCACCTGTGTCTCCTTCAACAGTGGTTATCTCATGAAAAAAGTTATGGCTGATAAGAACCGGGTTACCTCTTCGTCCATTCCATTTGGGGACGCATATTTCTTTGCTAGACGATGGGTCATAGGCATCAATTAATTGGTTAATATGTGAAGCTTTTATTTCCGGCATATCTCCTAAACATATGATTACGGCCCGAGCTATTTTTTGTAATGTCCGCACGCCAATATTTAAGGATCGACTCAAGCCTTCTCTATAGTTAGCGTTGTAGGCAAACTTTATGGATAATCCCTTTAATGCTTGATGTATTTTCTCTGATTGGTAACCTGTCACTATCGTGAGAGAATCTATTTTTGATTCGAGAATGTTTTCGGCAACGTGTCTAATCATTGGAACGTTGTTGATTGGAGCTAGTAATTTATTTTTTCTACCCATCCGTCGAGATTGACCAGCACCTAATAATAAAGCGTGAATGCCTTTCCTAGAGTTAGAAATACAACTCGTTGACGCTGAAATATTCTTAGGTGAGTTTAGGCGACTTACTCTTGATCTGGGCAATGGTCTCGTGGGAATGTCTTTCAGCAGGCCTCCGGCTCCCATATCCATAATTACACCAGAATTTACCGGCATATCTGTAAAAACCCGTTGGAGAACCCAATCGAAGCCGTTGAGTTTTGGGGAACGTGCGCAACCAGGTATTCCAATTACGAACATATTGCCAAGGGAACCTATCAGGATTAAATTGCCTGGATCAACCGGCATGCCAAAATGCTCTATACTTCCCCCTGCCTTTTCTATTGCCGCTGGAACAACATCTCTCCTATCCACGATGGCAGATGCCCCAGCTATTAATGTAACTTCAACATTTTTGCTCATACAGTATTTTAGCTCTTTTGCTAAGGCGTCTATATCGTGGGTACAACGTCTTTCTTCAAAAAGTTCATTGCTTAGTTGCAATAATCTAGAATTCGTTACATCTTGGGTAGCGTCGAGCACAGACTCCTTTATGCCAGAGAGCTTTGTTTGAACTAGTATAGTGTGTTTTTTGATGAACGGTTTAACTTCTATAATAGAAGATAGATCTGTAATGAACTGTTCTATCTTCGTTATTAAATCCTCGGACACAGCAAACGGAATTATCTTTAGTGTAGCAACCATTTGACCTTTGTTTACATAATGTAAAGGTGGTACTAAACCTAATGTTATCGCTTCATCAATGTTATTAAATGAGTTTACATGTTTAATTTTATAGGTAACCAGTCCTGGGCATTCGGCGTAAATATTGCAGCGACCCGTATGAGCAGGACCTTTGGAAAGATTGTTCCCTGTCAGTAGTGAACCAATTCTATCGGCCGCTACATCTTCTTCTATATCTCCATTTTCTAACTTAGCACAAATTAAAGTTATAAAGCCTTCATTCTTTAGAAGTAGAATATCCTCCGGTGAAAGTTTTCTACCTTTTTTAAAGGTTTTTGTCTTTAAACGTATGCTGTGGGCGAGGATCCCATCGTCTATTTCGTCTATATTAAATTCACCAAATAACACTTCACTTACTCACAAGGTTACAGACTTTCGCCTTTATCATGCAATACACTGGTCAATTGAGCTAGAATAGATATAGCGATTTCTGAAGGAGATATCGCTCCTATATCCAATCCTGCGGGGCCATGAATGCGCTGTAACATGTCATCTGTAAACCCTTTCTCCCGAAGTCGCGTGAGCCTTTGTGCGTGGGTGCGTCTGCTACCTAAGGAGGCTATATAAAACGCCGGTCCTTTCAAGGCTACTTCCAAAGCTGGATCATCTAACTTCGGGTCATGGGTCAAAGTTACGACAGCTGTTCTGGTGTCGGGGGATAACTTCATAAGCGCGTCATCAGGCCAATCGTCTACAACTTTTGTATCTGGAAATCTACTTTCAGTTGCAAATGATCCTCTTGGATCAACTACAAAAACATCATAGCCGGCAACCGTCGCCATTGGAGCTAAGGCTTGAGAAATGTGAACTGCTCCTATTATTATTAGTCTTAAGGGGGGATTAAGTACGTGCACGAATAGCTCATCGTTTGAAATAAGGCGGCTTTTATTGTCTTTTATGCACGAGATGATTTCATCGAGTTGATGTTCCGCTATTTCTAGCCCTTCGCTTGGTGAATACTCTTTAATAATGACCTGCGCACCATCGATAATCCGGGTAACTATTGCTATAGGTATTTTTGCGGCCTCGGCTTTTAATATATTGTCGAGTGTATTTCTTTTCATCGCGACTAACTTTCCACACGTTCAATGAAAACGCGAACAGTCCCACCACATGCCAAACCAACTTCCCAGGCTTCTTCATTCGAAACACCAAATTCCAATAGACTTGGGCTTCCAGTATCCATAACTTTTAGTGCTTCCTTTACAACGGCGCCTTCTATACACCCTCCTGAGACAGAACCAATAATTTCTCCCTTTTCATTAATTCCCAATTGGCTTCCCACCGGGCGAGGAGAACTTCCCCACGTATCAACTACCGTGGCTATAGCACTCTTTGAGCCATCGTCAATCCAATCAACAACAGTTTTTAAAACATTATCGGTCCCAGCAATCTCAGACGTTTTGGTCATCTCTTATTTTCCTATGCATCTCTTACTCCAAATTCCGTAATTTATCTAACCAAGGTGCCATTTCAAAGGATCTATTTTTTTTATCCGGTTGAAGGGCAACTGCAAGTTCTTCAAGGCTATCCAAAGAATGTACTGGGCGAAATTCATCAACGTGGGGGAGTATCTCTCTTACCCCAATTGCTTTGGGTGCAAATTCTTGGAACCTCAAAAGAGGGTTTAACCAAATTAGCCGATGACAGGATTTTTGTAATCGGTCAATCTCTTTTCTCAAACCTATTCCCCCAGCTCGATCTAACCCATCAGTTACAAATAGCACAATTGGTGCAGTACCTAGAACCCTTCGGCTCCATTTTTGATTAAACTCCCGTATACAATCCCCAATTCGCGTCCCCCCGGACCAATCTACCACAGCTTTACTTGCACCTTGGAGAGCCTCATCGACGTCTTTATGGCGCAAAAAACGTGTCACATTAGTTAAGCGTGTCCCAAATAAAAAAGTGTGAACTTCTGGTCGTGCATTACTGAGTACATGCATAAAATGTAAAATCATCCTGGAATATTTAGTCATTGATCCAGATATATCACATATCGCGGTAACGGAAGGAGATTTTGATGTCCGACGCTTGTAGCGTAACGGGATATAATCGCCCCCATTACGAAGCGTGTCTAGTAGACTTTGGCGTAAATCTATCTTCCCATAAGTGTGAGCTTTAGAATACCGTCTAATTGGAATTTCATTGACCGTGAGCTTCATCCGTGAGATGAGGAACCGCGCGTTTGAGACCTCCTCTGTTGACATGTTGTCGAAATCCATAGTCTGCAATAATTCCGAGCTTGAATACGTCATAGTTGAATCCAAATCGATTTTTTGAGCCTCACGGTTTTGCCCGGTTGAGTCAGAGTCTTTGTTGGAATTTTGCAAGGCTTCTTGGACCCTACGATTAAGAGTATTTGGTTGCTCTGTACTCCCATTCGTCTTGAATGTAGGTAGGATCAATCCCATCATTTTTTCAAGTAATCGTGGGTTTTTCCAAAATATATGAAACGCTTGATCAAAAATTTCGTGCTGATCTTTACTGCTTACATAGGTGGCATGTAGCGCCCAGTAAAAGACACTCCTATCACCTATACCAACCTTTGAAATTGCTTGTATTCCATCAATTATTTGCCTCGGACCAACTGGTAAACCGGCAGCTCTTAGTACCCTTCCAAAATGCATGATATTCTCGGATAGTCGACCCGTATCGGTATTATCTTCGCAAGGTTCATTTACGAGGCATTTGGTCACTAGCACTCTTCCGATTTTTTGTTGCGGATTGTAGAAAACTCCGCACTGACCTGATTTAATAAGATATTTGCTTCATCCCCTTGAATTTTGGCAATATCATCTTGATATTTCAGCAGAATACCCAGTGTATTATCAACGCCGGTCGGATTAAGTGAAAGATGATTCAACTGGATCAACGATTGTATCCAATCGATAGTTTCGGCAACTCCCGGATGTTTAAATAAATCCAGTTTTCTTAAACGTTGTACAAACGCAACCACTTGGTTGGTCAAAATTGTTGGTGCATCCGGAATTTTTATTCTTAAAATTTCCATTTCTCTTGCAGCGTCGGGATAATCTAGCCAGTAATAAAAACAGCGCCTCTTTAAGGCATCATGTATCTCTCGCGTTCTATTCGAAGTTATAATCACAATGGGTTCTTCGGGAGCCTTTACAATCCCACTCTCGGGTATTGTGATTTGATAATCTGAAAGGACTTCGAGCAGATAAGCTTCAAAGGGTGCATCTGTTCTATCCAGCTCATCTATTAATAAAATCGGAGGGCCTCCGGGGGTTCGTTCAAGTGCCTGCAGTAATGGACGTTTTATTAAAAACTTTTCAGAGAAAAGATCCTCAGCACTGCGAGCATCATCCAACTTTCCTCCCGCTTCTATAACTCGAATTTGTAACATTTGGCGGGAATAGTTCCATTCGTAAACAGCGGAGTTGACATCGAGACCCTCATAACACTGAAGTCGGATTAAGCGACGCTTCAATGTTTTAGCCAAAACTTTCGCTATTTCTGTTTTTCCAACGCCGGCCTCTCCCTCTAAAAATAAGGGGCGTTTCAACGATAGGGATAAATATAAAGCGGTTGCTAGGGAGTCGTCCGAAATATATCCACCATTTTTCAATAACTCTTTTGTATCTGAAACTGATTTGGGTAGTAACCGCATGAATTATATCTGGCTTCCATAAATTAAAATTAAATCGAAGGTTGGTCTTGAGATGCTAATTATCATCTATGAGAATAAGACCTAAATAGCTAACTAATCAATATACTCTGTGATTGCTTACGCTTTAGCTATCGGTTAGTCCATACTTTCGATATCATCAGAGTATTATATATATTTGATGATGGTATCTTCAATACAAGTAGTGAATCAATGTTTCTAATAAAGATATAAAAGGAATAGTATAGTTTCATGAATACTCCACCTCTCATTCCCACTGACTTTCTTGATTTGAATCCAGTTGAAAAAGTTATTTCACAAAGACGCTCGTTAAGGGGCTTTCTTGATAAACCAGTCGATATATCCATCATAAAGCGTATTTTACAAATTTCAGGTAGAGCACCCAGCGGTACTAATATGCAACCCTGGAAAGGCCACGTTTTAACAGGAGCTGCGCTTAAATCTTTTGGAATTAGTTTGCAGGCTGTTTCTAATGATCCGAGTGCAAAGAATGAATCAGAGTTTTCTTATTATCCTGACGAGTTTTTCGAACCATATAAGAGCCGTCGCCGTAAGGTCGGCTGGGATCTATATGGACTTTTAGGAATAGAAAAGGGAGACTTCGCGAAAACTAAAGCGCAGCACGATCGGAATCTGATATTTTTTGACGCACCAGTTGGCATGATTTTTACTATTCATCGAGATTTGAAAATTGGGAGTTGGCTGGATTTTGGTATGTTCCTTCAAAACGTTATGATATTGGCGAGAAGTCATGGCCTAGAAACGTGTCCACAAGCGGCTTTTGCACACTTTCATCGTACGATCCGACAACACGTGGCTGTAGGAGATGAAAATATCGTAGTCTGTGGTATGGCGGTTGGATACGCGGATTGGAGCCGTCCAGAAAATGCCTTAATTCCAGATCGGGAACCAATAGAAAATTACATAAATTTCCAAAGCGAGTAGGGTGCCTGATGAATTCTTAAACATTCAAAAAAGCTATTGTCGCAACGTTAACCAGCCGCCGCCACCGCTCTTTTAGCCATAGTAACGATCAAGCTCGCACGATAATCGCTCTGGGCGTGAATATCGGACATTAGGCCATCAGGAGATATTTCGACCCCTTCAATGCTCGCCGAAGAAAAATTGTGAGATAATGCGTCCTCTAATTCAGATGCCCTGAAAACACCATCCTCTCCGGCACCTGTCACTGCAACGCGAGTTTCTGCTCCCCTTGTTGCCACAAACACGCCAACAAGGGCATATCGTGAGGCTGGATTTGGGAACTTCATATAACAGGCTTTCTCTGGGATAGAAAATTTTACTGACGTAATTAATTCGCCTTCGTCAAGAGCTGTATCGAACATTCCCGTGAAAAAATCATCCGCATGAATTTCACGTCGATCCGTTACTATGTTAGCGTTCAGAGCAAGGCAGGCAGCCGGATAGTCGGCCGCTGGATCATTATTTGCAATAGATCCACCAATGGTACCTCTATTCCGGACTTGAGGGTCGCCGATTCCCCTAGCAAGGTTAACTAACGCCGGAATATTCTTCGCTACCTGTTCTGACGACGCTACAGCGGAGTGCGTCGTCATTGCACCAATTGAGAGCTCTTTGTCCATCGTGATAAAGCTTAAATCCGAAATGCCGGCAAGATCAATAAGGTCAGATGGTTGTGCCAGACGTTGTTTTAAAGTTGGCAGCAGCGTTTGGCCACCTGCCAAGTATGTTCCATCCGAAGCACCTTTATGGGCGTTGATGGCGTCACTAATACTGGACGCATTCTGGTAATTAAAATCATGCATAACTTAATCCTTTTTCATCAAATACCGTTCACTTTATGATGCCGATTTTCCATTTTGGATTGCACTCCATACTTTGGAGGGGGTCGCTGGCATAGCTACATCCGTCACTCCCATATCAGATAACGCGTCGACAATCGCATTAATAACGGCTGGAGGAGATCCAATTGCACCTACTTCCCCAACTCCCTTTACACCCAGTGTGTTATGGGTGCATAAGGTGGATTCAGTGGCAACTTGAAAGTTAGGAAGATTATCTGCCCGTGGCATTGTGTAATCCATGTACGATCCGGTAAGCAGTTGTCCTTGATCATCGTAACCGCAACCTTCTAAAAGAGCTTGGCCAATTCCTTGGGCTACGCCCCCGTGCACTTGACCTTCTACGATCATTGGATTAATTACACGCCCTATGTCATCAACAGCAGTAAAATTGACAACTTCGGTGACTCCAGTTTCGGGATCTACTTCCACCTCACAAATATGGCAACCGCCAGGAAACGTAAAATTTGCTGGGTCATAAAAGGCGGTCTCATCCAGGCCGGGCTCCAATTCGTCGTGTGGAAAATTGTGAGGTACATAGGCCGTCAAGGCTACTTCTCCAAATGCCATTGTCTTGTCAGTTCCAGAAACTATAAAATTTCCATCCTTAAACTCTATATCCTCCGGGGCCGCTTCTAGGCAGTGCGCCGCTATTTTAGTGGCTTTCTCTATTACCTTATTCGTCGCGCGCAATAAGGCTTCGCCTCCAACGGCAAGGGATCGAGAACCATATGTACCCATTCCAAATTGAACGTTGCCTGTATCACCATGATTAATCTCAACATTCTCGATTGGGATACCCAATTGATCTGAAACAATTTGCGCAAATGTTGTCTCGTGACCTTGGCCATGGCTATGGCTTCCTGTAAAAACGGTAACCGAACCCGTTGGGTGAACTCTCACTTCCGCAGATTCATATAGTCCAGCTCTTGCGCCTAGCGCACCGGCAACGGCGGATGGAGCTATTCCACAAGCCTCTATATAAGTCGAATAACCTAAACCTCTTTTTTTCCCTGAGGCTTCAGAAGCACTCCGCCGTGCATCAAATCCATTTACATCGGCTAGCTTCATGGCCGAGTTTAAAGTCGTTTGATAATCCCCACTATCATAGGCAAGTGCAACAGGAGTTTGATATGGAAACGCATCGGGTTCAATCATATTTCGTCGCCGGATTTCTACTGGATCCATTCCTGTTTCCCTAGCTGCTTTATCAACTATTCGCTCTAATAAATACGAGGCTTCTGGTCGACCAGCACCTCTATACGCGTCAACCGGAACTGTCGTTGTGAAAATTGCTTTAACATTTGCGTAAATTACGGGCGTTTTATAGACACCGGCCAAAAGCGTTGCATATAAATATGTTGGTACGCTGCTGGCAAAGGTCGAAAGATATGCACCCATATTAGCGTAGGTTTCCACTTTCAATGCTGTAAAATTGCCTTCTTTGTCAAGCCCCAGTTTCGCATGAGTTACATGGTCCCTCCCGTGAGCATCGGTTACAAAGCTTTCCGAACGCTCAGCTGTC
The DNA here is from genome assembly GCA_964342575.1 of uncultured Nisaea sp. GTDB lineage: Bacteria > Pseudomonadota > Alphaproteobacteria > Thalassobaculales > Thalassobaculaceae. The sequence goes on from CAYFGZ010000003.1 coordinate 49,776, forward strand.
CATTTGATTGGGCGACCAATTTTTTCAGCGGCCCAGGTGATTATTGTCTCTTCCGCGTAAAGAAAAATTTTAGATCCAAAACCGCCACCGACATCCGGAGCTATAACTCTTAACTTATGCTCTGGAAGGGATAGGACGAATGCCCCCATTAACAGTCGGATAACGTGGGGATTCTGAGATGTAGTATAAACTGTATACTCGGAAGTTGCTTTATTATATTCAGCAATTGCTGCGCGTGGTTCCATTGCATTTGGGATTAAGCGATTATTTACTATATCAATCTCTGTCACATGGGCAGCTGCCGATAGGGCGGCATCAACTGCTTCCTTATCCCCAAGCCCCCAATCATAACACTTGTTAGTGGCTATATCGTCATGGACTAGAGGCCCACCGGCCTCGGCGGCCTTCATATCCATAACGGCCGGTAAAATTTCGTAATCGACTTTTATCCGATTAGCGGCAGATTTTGCATTCGCAAGCGTATCTGCTATTACCACTGCGACCTGATCACCAACATGGCGAACCTTGCCTTGGGCTAGCACTGGATGCGGTGGCTCATGCATCGGTTCCCCATCCTCTGAGTGAATTTGCCATCCACAAGGTAATCCTCCCACTTGCATATCCTCTCCGGTAAAGACGGCAATCACGCCGGCTGCACTTTCGGCATTTGAGGTATCTATAGCAATTATTTTTGCATGGGCATGTGGACTGCGCAGCATATAAGCATACGACTGATCGGGTCGATTTATATCGTCGGTATAGTGACCCTGTCCTGTTAAAAACCGGAAATCCTCCAGCCGCTTTACGCTTGCTCCTATTCCTGAATTCGTTGCTCCATCTGGCATATCAACCCCCCGCACTTTCAGCAGCTTCTTTTATTGATTTAACAATATTGTGATAACCGGTGCAGCGGCAGATATTCCCCTCTAACCACTCTCGTATTTCAGTTTCAGAGGCAGATGGGTGTTTGTTTACTAGATCAACCGCACTCATAACCATTCCGGGAGTACAGAAACCACATTGGAGGCCATGATTATTTCGGAAAGACTCCTGCATTGGATGCAGTTTTTCACCATCCGCCAAACCTTCGATTGTGGTGATATCCGCGTCCATTGCCTGAAGCGCTAACATAGTACAACTTTTTACCGAATTTCCATTCAAATGCACTACACAAGCACCGCATTGGCTTGTATCACAGCCCACGTGGGTCCCAGTTAATCGTAGATGTTCTCGGAGAAACTGAACTAATAAGGTTCTAGCTTCTATTTCTCCAGAAACATGCTTTCCATTGACCGTCATCGATACGGATGGCATGGCTTATTTCCCCCCTGTATAATCAATACATATATAGCCTTGTCTGGGAGAAAATCGGTCCTTTAAACCACTCCGCAACGAACTTTCCCCCAATTTATCTTGAAACAGTGTCATTTGGATCAACGGTTGGTCAAGAGATACATGGGGAAAATTTATCATTCCATTAAAAATTCTATTAAATCCATCGCCTGGAAACCAATATATTTTTAATTTTTTTCAATAAGTTAGTCTTTATTTTTAAAAAAAAACATTAGTAAAATTTTTGTATTTAATTTTCAATTCAAAGTTCCTGAAATAGGAAAAACAGCCTGATATCCTGGTAAAACTCAAAGTTTGTTCGCCTATCTACAAACTGACTTTAACCTTTAGAGGGGAAGTTTAAATAATTGGGCTCTTCAACTAATTCCCGATATCCTCAAGACAGAATGGCGTAGTTTGATATAGATAATTTACCCAATTGCTAAACAATAGATGACCGTTTCCACGCCAGGTATTAATGGGGTCATTAGAGGGATTGTTTTCTGGATAATAATTGACAGGAATATTGGGCTTATCTCCGGCCTTTAAATCTCTCAGGTATTCCTGGTGTAGCGTAGTCGAATCATACTCAAGATGATTGAACATATGAAGATGCCGAAGACTAGTATCTTGTATAAGGCACAAGCCAGATTCTTTTGAGTCGATCAACACTTCTAACTGTGAAAAATTTTGTAAATCGCTAACTCGGTTTTCAGTATGCCTTGAAACAGGAGTGGTAAACTGGTCATCAAGCCCATGCAAAAGAATAGAAGGTTTCTGGCGTACAGAATGTTGATATATACCGAATAGCTTCTGCCTAAGTTGGTATTTTGGTATTTTATAAAAATGATATAGTGCAGCCTGAGCCCCCCAGCATAAGGTAAACAATCCATGCACATGGCTCCGAGACCAATCAAAAATACTACATAGTTCAGCCCAATAGGTAACTTCTTCAAACGGGATTTGTTCTATGGGCGCCCCTGTTACTATCATGCCATCGAACTTTTCAAGGCGAACATCTTCCCAGTGTCTATAGAAGTCCAACATGTGTTCCCTAGATGTGTTTTTTGGTTGATGCCCTGTAGGCGCCAACAGTGTCATCTCTACTTGTAATGGGGATCCCGCTAAAACCCGAGCTATTTGAGTTTCTGTTTCAATTTTTTTTGGCATTAGGTTTAATAATGCGATTTTTAAGGGGCGAATATCTTGACGTATCGCATCATTTTCTTTGATAAGAAGGACGCCTTCTTTCTCTAGGATGTCAGTCGCTGGCAAATCTTGTGGAATTTTAATAGGCATAATGAACGTAATAACTTGATTAATTGAAAATATAAAGGACTTTAGATGTATTCGTTGTTTGAATGGTGCACATATTAAAAAAATTGGAATGGATGACCCTAAGGTCAATGATCATTATATAATTTTAATAGTTTACCTATCACTCGTGGCAAAGTCCTTTGGAATGATGATTTATATGATCTTCTACGAAACTAGCTATAAAATAATACCCATGATCGTATCCTTCGTGTCGTCGCAGTAGAAGATTCCTATCAACATCTCGACAGGCTGATTCGAAGAGGTGCGGCTGTAGTTCTGTTTCTAAGAAATTATCAGCAAGGCCTTGATCTATAAGAATTCCTGGGCCACTGGGATTTAATTTTACTAGTTCACAAGCATCGTAGTCACGCCAACGTCTTTCATCGCTCCCAAGATAATTAGCAAAGGCCTTTTGTCCCCACGGACATTTCATCGGAGCACAGATTGGGGCGAACGCAGAAACTGTCTTAAAAAGACTAGGGTTTTTCAAGTGTATCGTAAGAGCGCCATGTCCACCCATCGAATGTCCGAAAATACCAAGCCTCTGAGTGTCTATTGGAAAGGTAAGATCTAAAATTTCAATAATCTCTTTAGTTACGTAGCTATACATCCGATAATTTTCTGACCATGGAGATGCCTCCGCATCTAAATAAAAACCCGCTCCAGTTCCAAAATCCCAGTCATCATCCTCTCCTCGTATATCTGCATCACGTGGGCTAGTATCTGGACAAATAAGAGCAATTCCCTTTAACGCCGCATAGCGCTGAGCACCAGCCTTTATCATGAACGTTTCTTCGGTGCACGTTAGGCCAGCAAGGTAAATCAATCCAGGTACCGAAGCTTGATTTGTACTTGGGGGCAAGAAAATTGAAAAATTCATCTTTGTTTTCGTCTCACGCGATACATGAGAATAGAAGGTAACTTGTCCGCCAAAACAATCGTGAACTGAACGTTGTTCCAATTCTCTGGACATTACTACTCCCTTGGATATAGCCGAACTATGGAGAATGAAGGCGAATCCTGTTAGGTTATTGGAAATTTGATGCACATAGGTTAATAAATTACGACCGATCGTATCGATTCACCAGCATGCATTAAATCAAAGCCTTTGTTAATATCCGACAATGGCAAGGTATGGGTAATTAGATCGTCAATGTTGATTTTACCCTCCATATACCAATCGACAATTTGCGGAACATCCCGACGCCCTTTAGCACCGCCAAACGCAGTTCCTTTCCAAACCCGTCCCGTAACAAGTTGAAATGGCCGAGTTGAGATTTCTTGGCCGGCTCCCGCAACTCCAATAATGATGCTTTCACCCCACCCCCGATGAGCGCATTCTAGTGCTTGGCGCATTGTAGAAACATTCCCAATGCACTCAAAACTATAATCTGCACCACCATCTGTCAGATCTACTAAGTACGGTACAAGGTCACCGTCAACCTCGTTTGGGTTAACAAAATGGGTCATTCCGAACTTTTCGCCAAGTTTCTTTCTATCCAGGTTTAGATCCACACCCACTATCTTGTTTGCCCCTATCATTCTAAGGCCTTGTACAACATTAAGCCCAATTCCTCCCAAGCCAAAGACGACACAGTTAGCACCAGCCTCAACCTTTGCAGTATTTATTACAGCTCCTATTCCTGTTGTAACACCGCATCCAATATAACAAACTTTATCAAAGGGTGCGTCTTCTCTGATTTTTGCAACGGCAATTTCTGGTAAAACCGTATAGTTGGAGAAAGTTGAACATCCCATATAATGGTATATAGTTTCACTCCCCAACCTAAAGCGGCTCGATCCATCCGGCATTAAACCTTCCCCTTGTGTACTCCGGATGGCTGTGCACAAATTAGTTTTCCCTGACAAACAGGATTTACATTGGCGGCATTCAGGGGTGTACAACGGAATAACATGATCCCCTTTTTTTACACTGCTAACTCCTTTCCCTACCTCAACTACTACTCCTGCGCCTTCATGCCCTAAGACAGAAGGGAAAATGCCCTCCGGGTCACCCCCAGATAAAGTAAATTCGTCTGTGTGACAAATGCCAGTGGCCTTAATTTCTACCATAACCTCGCCTGCTCTAGGACCTTCTAAGCTTAGAGTTTCAATACTAAGTGGTTTCCCGGCGGCAGTCGCCAGAGCAGCTTTTGTCTCCATTGGATCCTCCTACGTTGAAAAAAATCTCATTAAATTAAGGATTGTTACACTAACTAGATTCTCGGGTATTGAACGAATCAGTCCTCTACAGTTTATATTGAGAGGTGCATGGCAAATGCGACCAAAGTTCCTACAGAAATAATACCTAACAGCCATAATGTCCAATGTGTCCTAGGATACACGTTTTCTTCAGTTTCTTTATGATCTTCCATTTTATTCCCTTCTTTTGTTCCAGTTAATCCGGCTGTTGCCGATGAAATGTTAAAATTTTCGGCAACCGGAGGATCCACTATTGCAGCAAATTCATTGAAAAATTCGCGAGCGAGTTTTTTTGCGGTTGAATCTATCAATCTTGAGCCGATCTGAGCCAATTTTCCTCCTACTTGAGCGGTCACTTTATAACTAAGTTTTGTACCCCCATCTTCAGTATCGGATAATCGAATCTTGGCACCTCCAGATGCGAAACCCGCGGCACCGCCTTTACCTTCGCCGGAGATAGTGTAGGAATTTGGGGCATCGAGATCGGACAACTCCACTTCACCTGTAAAATTTGCCTTAACAGGGCCAACCTTTGCTGTCACAGCTGCGATAAAGGAAGTATCGGTGTTTTTCTCAATTTCTTGGCAGCCTGGTATGCAAAGTTTCAGTATTTCCGGGTTGTTTAACGCATCCCAAACTACCTGTCTCCCCGCGGCGATCTTATACTCTCCTTCTAACTCCACTTCACAAACCTTTCAGAATGCTAAAATCAGTCATTTTTTACACCTAGGTGCCTACAAGGACAAATACAAATATTCTCAATGGTGAGTGTAACTTATCAAAAGGACTAATAATAAAAGTGCCGAAATCCAGATAATGTTATTGCCAATGGCCGGTGTCCTGGCCAGTAAACCTTTGCCGGAACTAAGGTTTTTTGCGCAAGTAATTACTTCATCGAGTATTCCAAGTGACCCTTTGCAAGCGATGTTATATCCATAATTAAGAATGCTTCCCGATCGGATTGCCAGTAGCTTTAGAAAGCGCCGATAGAACCAGTCGCTATCAAGATTAGTAGAATGTAACTCTGGAGGATATACCTTCGTTAACATTAAAACTGTGAAGGCGAGTGCGGAAAACATCAAAAGTTGAAGTTGATTGATTACATGATAGGTGGTGTAGGGTGCATAATCTACGGGAAACGGGAGCATCGCATACAGTGGTGCTGGATAAATCCCAATAACTATGCACAATGCCGCCGCGATGGCCATTGCTGTAAGCATTGGCCATGGGGCTTCTTTTGGCCGCAAACCACGGTCGTGAGCGAAGAAAGCGAAGTAGGGTATTTTTATACCCGAATGATGAAAAACACCTGCTGACGCAAACAGCAAAACTAACCAAATGCCCCAGTAACCTTCACCGGCAGCCGCAGTTAAAATCATTGATTTGGAGATAAACCCGCTAAACAAAGGAAATCCAGAGATAGATGCGGCGCCTACAATACAAAATCCAGTTGTCCAAGGCATTGTCTTATGTAATCCACCAAGATCCGAACCGTTGCAAGTTCCTGTTCGTAATAGGACGGCCCCCATACTCATAAATAACAACGCCTTGTAGAGGATATGGCAGAAAGCATGCGAAATTGTGCCATTTAGAGCCATTTCTGTCCCAATCCCAACACCTACTACCATAAAACCGAGTTGGTTATTCAGACTGTAGGCCAAGACGCGCCGAAGATCATTCTCTATTACCGCGTAAAATATAGGAAAGGCAGTCATAATCGCGCCAATCCATATTAAAATATCCGTTCCAGCATAAGAACGGGCAAGCGCATAAACAGCCAATTTAGTAGTAAAACCGGATAGAATTACCGTTCCACTGATCGTTGCCTCGGGATATGCATCTTGCAACCAATTATGGAGTAGGGGGAACGCACACTTTATACCAAATGCAATTAGGATTAGAAGCCCCCCCGGGGCATCGAGTCCTAGTTTGGTAAAGGATACCGACCCTGTAGAGGTTATATGAATAAGAATCCCTGCCAATAAGATAACCCCAGCACCTATTTGTACAACTAGATACCGCATTCCAGCAGTATACGATCGATTGGTTCCGCGGGCCCATATTAAAAAAACCGAAGCAACAGCGGCTAGCTCGAAGAAAACAAATAGAGTTATCATATCCCCGGCGAATACCGCGGCAATAGCCCCTCCGGCGTAAATAAGTGCCATAGCCCTTTGCAATCGGTCGACATTATCTCCCAACGCATATAGATTGCCTAAAAAAGAAGCGATTAGGAAGATTATACCGAAAATAAGGCTCAGCGAATCTAGCCGAAAGGTTTCTAATTGGTATTCCAGAAACGATATCGATCCAAATTGCCCCAAGTCCAGCGAGATCAACCATCCCACGAGAACGATAGGCAAAGCCACCGATAACGATCTGGAGACAACCTTGGGTAAAATAGTGGTTAGTAATCCGCCAAGAATTAGCCATATTCCAGGATTTAAATAAAGGATTATATCAGTAATTACTGTCATAGTAATCCTCACTTCGCATTATTAATGTGCGGAGAATCTTTGCCCCGAGGACCAATCCGACACACATAACGAAGCCATAAATAGCATAAAATCCAAACCAAGAATCAATCTCAAACATCACGTGTTTATGGTAAAAAAAATCTGCTATAAAAAGGCCGGCACAAACAATGTATAGGGCATAGATAATAAGTTTCACGTTGCCTCTATCATCCAACCAGTATTTTTTCTCCTCCCTTAATGGTGGTACTTGTTTTTCGTTAGGGTTATGCTCAGTGATGCTCATAATGAATTTCCTAGCTAACTATCGGGCGGAGTAATCTCACAACTTCCTCGGCTAAAAAGAAAAGGATAATACAGCCAATAGCAGTTAAACATAGAGGTAAAACACAAAAAAATGGGGCTTCTGCTATAGGGAGGGTTTGTTGTCTTGAGGGTTCATTTGCAGACCTGAAGAAACCTGTAGCAACAATTGATAGAAGATAGCCAACATTTAGGAGTGAACTGATCATATAAACACCGATAATGATCCACATTTCAGTATCTGCTGCAGCTAAGGCGAGATACCATTTACTCCAGGTACCAGCAAAAGGAGGAAGTCCGATTATGCTCAACGAGCCTATTGCAAAAGCAATAAAAGTAAATGGCATTTGACGACCTAGACCTCGCATTTGACTAATCTCGGTCTTATGTGTTGCTACGTAAATGGCTCCAGCACACATAAATAGGGTGATTTTTCCAAGGGCGTGTGTGGCAATATGAAGACCTCCCCCAAGAATACCGAGAGTACTTGCAAGAGCGGCACCAAGGGTAATGTAGGATAATTGGCTTATAGTTGAGTAGGCCAACCTTGCTTTGAGATTGTCTTTGGTTATTGCAACTAGTGACGCTGCTAGAAGCGAAAAACTAGCCACCCAAATTAACCAAGTTGAGGCCCCGGTATCGGCAAGCAAGTCAATTCCAAAAATGTATATTATAACTTTTAAAACGGTAAAGACCCCGGCTTTGACGACTGCAACAGCATGCAATAAGGCACTAACTGGAGTTGGGGCAACCATTGCCGACGGTAGCCAGCGATGAAAAGGCATTAGAGCTGCTTTTCCTATCCCGAACATGTAAAGTGCTAAAAGAAATGGCAACAATCCAGGGTCAACTTTACCCGCAAGGATACCACCCGACGTAAAGTCCAGTGTACCAGCGGCGAACCAAGTCCACATGATAGCAATCAACTGAAAGCCAAGTGAGGTACCGATAAGTAACCCAAGATACACGCGTGCGCCTGATTTTGCTTCGCCTGTTTCTTTATGGGCAACAAGTGGATATGTGGATAATGTAAGAATCTCATAGAAGATAAACAGAGTGAACATATTACCAGCAAACGCGATACCCATTGAACTTGAAATTGCTATGGTAAAGTAGACATAAAACCTAGTTTGATTCTCTTCTTTATTACCCCTCATGTAACCGATTGAGTACAGAGAATTTACGATCCAGAGGCCAGACGCAATACAAGCAAACAACATCCCAAGTGGTTCTACATTAAAATAAAGAGATAACCCGGGTAAAATCTCTATAAGATTAATTGTTGCTTCACTTCCGTTTTTAATATGTGGAAGTAGGCAAAATACTGTATAAGCGAGCGCTAAAGAAGTAATTAAAGTACAGCATTCTCTCAGATTTGGTGAACGCCTTGTCATGGCGATACCTATCCCCCCGATAATGGGGATAATAAGGGCTAGTAGTATAGACGCTTGAGCGCTCATTTCCCAACTCCGAGGAATGTATCAGCTACATTTTTAGCAACCCAAGTTGTTAGATCAGTATCGATCCCGAAGTAAACATTCAAAAATACTAGTACCCAAAGGGGTATAAGCATTTCTAGAGGTGGATCATTTACGACAGCTGGTGTGTCGGATGCTGTTTCGAGATAACCAACTTCAATTATTTTCCAAATGTAGATAACAGCTAGGAGTGAACTAACTACGATCATACCCGCGACTGGCCACCAGGAGTTTTCTAGTGCCCCCATAATTAGGTACCATTTACTAACAAACCCAACCGTCCCCGGAACTCCAATTAGGCTCAATCCCGCTAACACCATAGCTGCAAAAGTCCACGGCATTCTTCGACCCAACCCCCTTAGCGAAGTGAGTGATACCGAGCCCACTCGATACATCACGCATCCTAAAGCCATAAAAAGAGCGCCTTTCATCAGGGCGTGATTGAATATGTGCAACACAGTTGCCATTAGGCCTGTAGTGTTTGCAAAAGCTAAGCCAAGGATCATGTAGCCCAGCTGCGCCACGCTAGAATAGGCAAACAATTTTTTTACGTTTTTCTGGTAAATTGCTGCAATGGAACCAGCAAATATAGCAAGAATGGCCAGGGGAAGAAAAATAAGTTCGAATGTTAAACCAACGAAGCCGTATGCGGGGCCAAAAACAGTGAAAAGAAATCTCAACAGTACATAAACAGACACTTTTGTGGAGGTAGCAGCTAGAAATACGGACACGAGCGAGGGAGCATAAGTATACGCATTCGGAAGCCAAACATGCATTGGAAAAAGAGCTAACTTCAAGGCCATACCTATCACGATAAACGCATAACCCGCATGCACAACTCGGTTATCTCCCAGGGGCCTTAATCGTTCCGAAAGATCGGCAATATTCAAGGTACCCGTAACCATATAAAGTAGGCCTATCCCAATTACAAAAAAGGTAGCCCCAATTGTACCCAGTATTAGGTAGTTGTATGCTGCCGTAAGAGCTCGTCTATCTTGTCTAACACCAGTTGCGATCAAAACATAGGACGACAATGAAGATATTTCTAAAAATACAAAGATATTAAACGCATCACCGGTAATAGTAACTCCGAGGAGGCCCGCTAAGCACAATAAATAGGAGGTATAAAATAAAATATGCCTGTCTTGCTCAACTTCTTGGTCAACAACTGCACGAGCAAACGGAAGTGCTATCGCACTAATTCCCGATACAATTAATAACACAAAAGCGTTGATTGCATCTACACGATATTCTATCCCGAATGGGGGCGGCCAATTACCAATGGCGTAACTTATCTCGCTTCCTAACAACACCTGTCGTAGGAGCAATACTGCAATAATAAAGGCCACCCAACTTACGATAAGAGTGAATATCCAAGCTAATCGTCGATGTCCCCCAAAAGTTAATAATACGCACAAGGGAGCAGCTATTAGCGGGATTGCTACCTGAAGTACCGGAAGGTGATGAAGCAGGTCTATCATACCGCACGCTCTTCGATACTATCGGCCTGATTTTGCAATTCCTCCGCTTCTAAAATATCTTCTTCTTCAATGGTACCGTAGCTTTCCCGAATTCTTACAACTAGGGCAAGACCCAAGGCAGTGGTGGAAATACCAACTACAATTGCTGTGAGTATCAGGACGTGGGGGAGGGGATTTGAGAACGTTTCTGCCTTTCCCGTTAAAATGGGCGCGGTTCCCTCGGTGACTTTACCTAAAGATATGTATAATAAGAAAACCGATGTCTGAAAAATGTTCAAGCCTACAATTTTTTTTACAAAATTACCCCTTGATACCACCACATAAAGACCGAGCATCATTAAGATAACTATTAGCCAATAATTATAATAACCAAGAATACTATCGAGCATACTCACCAATCCTCTTTGTCGATAGCTCTCGTGCGGCCAGCATAAGCGCGAAAGATACTAATCATCACAGCGGCGACTGTAATACCTACGCCTAATTCAATAACTAAAATGCCTAAATGCTGCCCATGCATATCGTCAGCGAGTAAAACATCATAATCTAAATATTTACCCCCTAAAAAAATTCCAAAAAATCCAGTAAGTCCATATATTAATAAACCCAACGGAACGAGTAAAATTAATGCTTTGTCGGGTACAACCTTTCGAGCCTGATCATCCCCAAAAACGAGGGCATACAGAATGAAGGCAGCAGCAAAAATAACGCCGGCTTGAAATCCGCCGCCCGGACCAAAATCACCGTGAAATTGGACATATAGTCCAAAAATAAGGATAAACGGTATCAACATTTTGGAAACCACCCTCAAAACCAAATGGTGCCTCATTTATCATCTCCAAAATCCGGCTCAGTATCCCCCCCCTGGCGTAAAGGGAAGGCGGCTGTTTCCTCTGAATATCCATATTCATCTTCTCTTCGCCGACCCAATAAGATTATTACGCCCATTCCGGCCGTAAAGATCACCGCGACTTCTCCTAGAGTATCGTAACCTCGATAACTAGCTAATATCGAAGTGACAATGTTGGGGATAGCAATATCTTTCTCAGACCCCTCAATATAAGTAGGAACTATATGTGTCAGTCCCGGAGAATCAGAAGCCCCAAATTTTGGCATATCGGGAGTGGCGTATATTAGTGTGGCTCCCGTAAGGACTACTACTCCCAAACCCAACGGCGAAAGTTTTGGAGGTTTAGCTTCGCGGCGTCGAGTTAGAGCAAGTGTGCCGAGCATCAAGACCGTTGAAATGCCGGCCCCAACGGCTGCCTCAGTAAAGGCAACATCCACTGCATCAAGTGTAACAAGCAAGCCAGCGGATAATAAACTGAATGCACCCGTCAATGCGACTACAGCAAACAGATGTCGAACAATCATAATGGCCACACCAGTACAACAAAGGAGTGTCAAAAGAACGATATCAACAATCATAACCATATCTGAGACACCCAACATATTTTATGTTTCCTTTCGTTCCTCTAAATCTTGGTCCGGCACTAACGCTGGTCTTAGACCCATTACGCGGGCGGCATTTGCAACTGCATGAGTGGCCGTAGGGCTGGTAAAAAAAATAAAAAGTGAGATCAATATTAGTTTCACTGTTACGAGACTTAGGCCGGCCTGAAGCATCATACCTAAAAGCAATAATTCGGCACCTAGGGTGTCTGTAATTCCTGCGGCATGCATACGCGTATAAAAATCTGGCAACCTAACTAGGCCGATCGCGCCTATAAGTACGAAAATACTGCCGAAACCAATAAGAATCGCAGAAACTACATCCAGCACGAGATCAATCATAAAGTATCCTCCCGGCTAGCAATTTCTTCACTTGAGAGCCCAAGGTTTCTGTAACGAAAGAATTTCAATATAGCTATAGTGCCTATGAAATTTACAAGAGCATATAATAAGGCTATATCTAAGAACTCTGGTCGATCGGTCAGAAATCCAAGGAGACCGATTAATAAAACGATCTTTGTCCCGAAACTGTTGGCACTCAACACTCTGTCAAATAAACTGGGTCCTGCAAATGCTCTATAAAGAGCCAGGACCATTGCTACGATTAAAGCTGCCGTTGCTCCAATAAACATCTTATGGTAAATCCAGACTGCTAGCACGGCTATCCATGTCGCCGGCTATAAGGCTATCAGCCAGTTCTTCGTTAAGCGCATGTACGATTATCTCATCTCCCTCTATATCAACCGAAACCGTTCCAGGAGTCAGTGTTATCGAATTTGCGAAAATTACTATCCCGAGTTCGCTTGATTGCGATGCGGGAACTCGGATCATCCGAGGCGATAGATCCATGTTTCGCGACAAAATAACTTTGGCCACATCAATATTTGCTTTGAAGATCTCCTTTGCTAACCAACTCCAATATGAAAAATAGGCAGACCTTAATCGAAACTGGAAAGTGTCCTTATCGAAAGAATCCATCCTCAAAGTAATATACAATACAAATAGGACGGAGATTACCCCTAGCGACAACAAAAGTGGGCCGTAATGCCCTGACATTAATAGCCAAAACGCGCAAAGACTTGTCGCCAATCCAACGATCTGAAACATTGTAATTCACCTTTCTTAAGACAAACGGTCTACTGGTTGCCTATTAACGGTGACGCCTTAACCCTGATGTAATAATATTTCAGTCAGGCAAAATCCGATATTCAAAAATATGAAATGCTATTATGAACTTGTCAAAGCTAATCGACGGGATGACTAGAAAAGATGTTTTCGAGCTGGTTAACTATCATCAATATAAAAAGAGTTAGACAAGCTTATCGCTCGCAGCCTAGTTCTTCCGTATGTGACTGAATATTTGTTTAGTACTTCATAGACAGTTTTTCAGACATTGCACCAGTGATGCGCGAACTGCTTTAAGACGAATAGTGCGCCGATTTCCAGTAAAAAAATACTTCTGACATTTAGCTACATTATTCTTCTGCGCACATGCTATGTAGGCTAGTCCCACCGGCTTTAAATTAGTTCCTCCTCGTGGACCGGCCACACCAGTTACACTAATTGAAATTGAGGCAGAAGAGTTACTGATTGCCCCTTCCGCCATGGCTATAGCAACTACCTCACTAACAGCTCCGAACTTTAAAATAGCCGCCGATGATACCCCCAAGCTTTCAGACTTAGATTCGTTAGAGTATGTTACAAATCCACTATCGAATACCGTAGAAGCACCATCCTTTGCCGTTAAAAAACTAGATATCAGACCACCCGTACAACTTTCTGCCACAGCGATCCGCTCCCGACGATCCACACATTGGGCTATTAACTCAACTGATAATCGTTCAATTTCTTTAATCAATAGATTAGCAAGCTCCACTTTATCTAATAAACGTACCAAAGAGATGACTAGCTCCCAGTAATAGCACTAAAGTCTGCAACGCTGCAGCCAAATCATCTAGCATAATACCAAGACCACCAGGGACATTTTTATCAATCCATCCCACTGGCCAAAGTTTAAATATGTCGAAAAACCGAAAAAAGATAAATGCCAGGACGTAGAAAATAATATCCTGAGGAATAAAACAAACTATGAGTAACTGACCAATAAATTCATCAATCACACAATCACTAGAGTCTTTGGTGCGGGTTAGGAACGAGTAGCGCGTGCAGGCCCAAACACCCGCAAAAAAAAGGCCACAACAACATACAACCAGAATTATATTTCCGAATAGCCCATTCAATTGCCATCCTACAATTAATCCAAATAGTGAACCCCATGTACCCGGCGCCCACCGAATCCAACCCACACCGCCGAGAGTAGCTATAAATACACTGGGCTGTCTCAGACTTACTTTGCGACTACTCAATTTCATGTGGAAGCCTTACAGCAACACTTGCCTGAGCAGCTATCCCTTCACCTCGACCCAAACTACCGAGTCCTTCTGTAGTGGTTGCTTTGATATTTAGACTTGAAGTAGGAATTTGAAGGATTTTCGATAATTTTGTTGTCATTGATTTCTTAAATGGAGTTATTCGAGGAGCCTCACATATTATGGTTAAGTCCACATTTATAAGTTCACCATTTTTGGATCTTAAGGTCTCGACAGCAAAACTAACAAATCTGTCCGAACTCTGCCCGGCCCATGCCGGGTCATTTGGTGGGAAATGTTCACCTATATCTCCCATAGAAATTGCTCCAAGTATGGCATCTGTTAAGGCGTGTAAAGCAACGTCCGCATCGGAATGCCCTATTAAACTTTTAGAAAAGGGTATTTCTATTCCACATAATTTTACGCCTGTTCCAGCCCCAAGTCTGTGTACATCGTACCCACTACCTATTCTTGTTTGAAATTCCGAATTAGATAGCATCAGAGCTCGACTGTAATCCGACTCTTGAGTTATTTTAAACATACGTTCGTCACCTAAGATTGTAGCAACCGCCCCGCCAGAAAGTTCTATCAATCGAGCATCATCGGTTTCGGCACCTGCAGAATTCATTCGATGAGCCTTCATAATTAACTCGTATTTAAATGCTTGAGGCGTTTGCGCCCTAAATAATTGGCTCCTATCTAACGTTTCAACAATTTTGCTCCCATCTATTTTCTTGAGTGTGTCATGTATCGGTAAGATAGGAACTACCGCATCAACTGTTTTTAGTTGCTCTATTAATTTATCGATAATCTTTGGAGAAACAAATGGGCGGGCGCCATCATGGATTAGCACGAAACGAGGTGCCTTTAATATCAATGCTTCTAAACCTAGTCTAACCGATTCTTGTCGAGTATCGCCACCAACCACTCTTTTCAGCTCTGTTAAGTGAGAAAAATATCTTTCAAATAAGTCATTGTCGTGGTCTGAAACGACTACCACCACATCGTTTATTTTGGGATTATTTAAAAACGGTTTGATAGCTTTCGCTAGAATTGGCTCTCCCTCAATTAGTCTGTATTGCTTGGAAACCGTCCCTCCAAACCTGGTCCCGCGACCGGCTGCCACTACAATTGCTGAAATTCCACTGTCAATTTGTTCCATGTTTAATTTTTCTACTGTGCAAAGATTGAGTGGCGTAATTGATAATCGGTATTATAATGCGGAGCCATCATGATGCTGTTCTATTTAACAATTCTATCTATCGCTGCGCTACTTCCCGGGCTATATACAGCTCTGGTTCATCAATTTAATATATCACAAAGGCATTCCTTGTCTCTAGGGGTATCAGTTCTTGGCTCTGCCGTCGTCGTACTCTTTACTCTGGCCGAACCTTGGAATCACGGAGTAGCAGCAGCACTCAGATTATCTATCTTTACCACCTCAGCTGTTTTTTATCTGATTTGCTGGAAATACAGCTATTGCAGAAAACTGACCATTCTTTTATTTCCTTATTTGCTTTTTTTGGCCGTATCATCGGGCTTTGCCGGAATATCTGGGGGCGGCTACCCCAGCATTAAAATAGACTGGTCGGGTTGGACGATAGCCCATGTAATAATCTCCCTTAGTACATATGCAACAATCACGTTGGCAGCCATAGCCGCTTTGGCAGTAACAATCTGTCAAATAGCCTTAAAGGCAAAAAAACCTAATAAACTTACTTCCGTTTTACCAGCGATCAACCAATCGGACTCGTTGCAGTTTGGTTTACTAATGTTATCCGCAGGCATTTTGGCATTCGGATTGTTAACCGGAATGGTTCTAGAAATCTCTAGCTCTGGAAATTTATTGCGCTTCGATCACAAGACCTTATTCACTCTGATTGCCCTCATTTTGATTGTAGTAGTAGCATTTGGGCAGAGGCTTTTTGGTATACCTGGAATGGTTCTGGCCCGATTAACGCTGTCAATATATCTGTTCCTCAGCCTTGGGTATATAGGTGTTAAAGTTGTTTATGAGTTTTTAATCTAGTCTCGACACAAAAACCTTGATAAAATTAGGTCGGCAGCTTATTGTTTGCCTAATTGATAGGCATACCATAACACTGGCGAAAAAATGGGCATTAGACTGGGCGATGTAATTCTACCTAGCAAGGTTTTGTTGGCTCCAATGTCAGGCGTCACAGACAGACCCTTTAGAAAAATAGTGCGTAAGCATGGCCCATCCCTCGTTTTTTCCGAAATGCTCGCATCCAGGGAGATGATCCATATATTTCAGCAAAAAACACGTGATGTAAAGTCTATATCCGGTATCGGTGAGGAGGAACCGTTTGCCGTTCAGTTAGCGGGTTGGGATCCGCAAATTATGGCGACAGCGGCCAAACACCTAGTTGATCGCGGAGCCAAAATAGTAGATCTAAATATGGGGTGTCCGGCCAAAAAAGTTGTAAAACGGTATGCTGGATCCGCCATAATGAAAGATCTAAAACTGGCCCGCGACATACTTGTGGCTGTAGTTAACGCGGTCAAAGTTCCTGTGACTTTGAAAATGAGGACTGGGTGGGATGATAAATCTCGAAACGCTCCGGAACTGGCGAAAATAGCGGAAGACATCGGAATCCAAATGTTAACAATCCATGGACGAACTCGGTGTCAATTTTATTCCGGCAAAGCTGACTGGCGATTCATTGCCAGGGTAAAGGAAACAGTAGATATTCCTGTGATTGCAAATGGTGACATAACGAACGCATTTGAGGCTAAAGAATGTTTACGTCAATCTAAGGCGGACGGTATTATGATAGGTAGGGGCGCATATGGTCGTCCTTGGATTGTGAGTCAAATTTCTCTTTTTCTGGATGACGGATTTTATAGGCCTCCACCCAAGTTAATGGCTCAAAGGGACCTTTTATTGGAGCACGTTCAAGAAATATTAACCCACTACGGTAGAGAACTAGGTGCAAAAGTTAGCCGAAAACACATTTGTTGGTACACGAAGGGTTTACCCTCATCTGCCAATTTTCGAAAAGATATCTTTTCGAAAACCCAACCGAAAGACCTCCTGCTCGGCATCCACCAACTTTATTCATTTGCCGATATGAACATGGCCGCATGATGCCAGATTTGTCTGATAATACCGGCGAAAAACACACATTAGGGAAAGACTATGCTCTGGACATACTAGAATCTCTGCCCAATCCATTGATTACCATCGATAAAGATAATAATATTTTTGCCTTGAACGCTGCGGCTGAAATTTTTTTTGATGGAAGCATTGCATTTTTAAAAGGATTACCACTCACCGAACTTATTCCCTCTGATATGCCACTCTTCAATATGATTGAGCAGGCCCGTTTGTCTGGAAACTCCATAACTGATCATGACTTGGTACTAGAAAGTTTAAGAATAGGAATCCGGGACGTAAACATTGGAGTATCATCTCTTTCCGACAACGCTGGTCATATTGTAATTTCTTTGTTTGAACGATCAATAGCCCAAAGACTTCACAGTCAACAACAGTATCAGGGTGCCGCTAGATCGGTTTCGGGCATGGCAGTGATGTTGGCACATGAAGTAAAAAATCCATTATCTGGCATTAGAGGTGCTGCTCAACTCCTCGCAGAAACAATTGACGACAATGATCAGTCTTTAGCAAAATTGATCTGCGATGAGACAGATAGGATTTGCGCACTAGTTGACAAAATGGAAGTGTTTGCCGATGAACGTCCTCTGCAAAAAACTTCTGTTAATCTTCACGAAATATTGGATCACTGTCGTCGCTTAGCTTTAGCTGGTTTTGGCTGCCATATACAGTTTCACGAAAACTACGACCCATCGTTACCGGCCGCCCTAGCAAGTAGAGATACACTAATACAGATGTTTTTAAACCTCCTTAAAAACGCTTGTGAAGCTGCTCCGAGGGATGGTGGAGAAATACGGATCACAACTGCCTATCGGCATGGTATGAGTATAAAAATTGGCGGATCCCAGGAAAAGCTGCACGTTCCGCTTATGGTCTCTATCCAGGACAATGGTCCGGGAATTCCGGATGAACTCATTCCAGCAATCTTTGATCCATTTGTGACTTCAAAAGCTAACGGCACTGGATTAGGCTTGGCATTTGTAGCAAAAGCCGTTTCAGATCATGGAGGTTTTATAGAAGTCGATTCTGTACCTAGAAACACAATAATTAGAGTTACACTGCCCGTCTCGGAGCTCCATGGGTCGCTGCTCTCCATGCCAAGTAAAAGCTTGGAAGACCTGACAGACGGAGACAGGGAGTGAAAGAGGGGGCATGCATTTTAGTTGCTGATGATGATAAGGCCATTCGAACCGTATTGAGCCAGGCGCTATCAAGGCTTGGGTATCTCGTAAGATCGACTGGAACAGCTGCCGGTTTATGGAAATGGATAGAAAATGGAGAAGGTGATTTAATAATTACAGACGTAGTAATGCCAGATGAAAATGGATTAGACCTTCTCCCAAAAATAAAAAAAATTCGACCAAATCTCAAAATAATAGTAATGAGTGCTCGTAATACATTAATGACGGCAGTTCAGGCAAATGAAAGAGGAGCGTTTGAATATTTACCCAAACCGTTTGATTTAGAAGCTCTGAAAGTTGCAGTTTGGAAGGCGCTTGAATCTGACTCAAGCAGTGATCTCAATATTTCTCCTAGTATTGCAGCGCAGGATAATTTAGGGCAATTGCCACTTATAGGTCGATCGCCCGCAATGCAGGAAATTTATCGGGTTATGGCGCGGCTTATGGGGACTGAACTAACCGTTACCATAGCTGGTGAATCTGGAACTGGAAAGGAGCTCATCGCTCGGGCTCTCCATGATTACGGTAAACGAAAGAATGGGCCTTTCGTCGCCATCAATATGGCAGCATTGCCAAAAGAGTTAATAGAAAGCGAACTTTTTGGGCACGAAAAAGGTGCTTTTACAGGCGCTACGAATAGAAGCGGGGGACGCTTTGAGGAAGCTCAAAACGGAACCTTGTTTTTAGACGAAATAGGGGACATGCCACTTGAAGCACAAACTCGATTACTTCGAGTTTTACAAGAAGGCGAATACTCAATGGTCGGAGGAAAGACAACCATTAAAGCGAATGTTAGGATCATTACAGCAACCCATAGAGATCTTCGCCACCTTATTCGTCAAGGATTGTTCCGGGAAGACCTGTTTTATCGATTAAATGTGGTACCTATTCGATTACCTCCCCTGCGCGAACGCCGCGAGGATATTTCTGACTTAGTAAGTCATTTCTGTTTTGAAGCAGCTGAAAAAGGACTTCCGCATAAATTGGTTGATGCGGAAGGCATGAAACTTTTGCGAGAATACGCTTGGCCAGGTAATATTCGTGAATTAGAAAATTTAATTAAGAGACTTTCTGTTCTGTACTCAGAGCAGACTATTACTGCTGAGAGCATACGTAACGAATTGTATAACGTAGATAATGGTAATAGTTATGAAACGGGTTTGGAGGCTGAAAGTTTATCGGAATCAATTGAAAGGCATTTAAGGAATTATTTTGAAGCACATGAGGATAGCCTGCCAACATCTGGCCTCTACACGCGAGTTCTACGTGAGTTAGAACGCCCACTCATTGCGCTGACACTCAATGCGACCCAGGGCAATCAACTACGCGCCGCCGATCTTTTGGGTTTAAATAGGAACACCCTGAGAAAAAAAATTCGTGAATTAGACATACCTATAATTAAGGGTATAAAATGAAAGTGCTATGCAAAGGTTATTGAATAGCTCCTTACGGCGGAAATACCCCTTTAGATTATGGGGGATACAAATGCGGGCTCTATTCCATAACCCACCAGACTTAATTAGAAAGTTCATTTTTTCTAGACAGCTAAGTGTTTCAACTAACAAAAAACTTGTAGCTATTAAATTTTTAAGAAACCGACCCTCATGAAAAATTTAACACTTTCATGGATGGATCCAGCGCGCGTTTCAAGAACTTTGGTCCTGGCTCTTACCATACTAGCTTTGTTATCGGGAATAGGCACGTATACCGTTTTTGCAAGAGCTGGGGCCGCCGGCCCCGATCCAAATGTAGTATTGGCTTTTATGTACATCAATTTAGGACTTTTGCTGATATTAGGAATTCTAGTTTCGCAACGAGTAGTTAGACTTTGGGTTCAGCGACGCCAAGGCTTAGCCGGATCCCAACTACATATCCGACTAGTTATGCTTTTCAGCGTTGTTGCTGTCATACCGACAATGGTAGTAGCGGTTTTTTCAGTAGTATTATTTGATTTTGGTATCCGATCTTGGTTCAGCGAACGAATTGGGGCAGCGGTTGATGCATCACAAGCGGTTGCAGAGTCTTATCTTGAAGAACACAGGCAAAATATCCGTGGAGATGCTTTGGCGATGGCCAATGATTTAAATCGAAATGCGGCTTTTTTGTTTGCCCGCCCAAAACAATTCGCCAAGGTAATACAAGCTCAAGCCGCTATTAGAAACTTAACAGAAGCTGTGGTATTTGACAGCTCAGGAAAAGTGCTAGCTAGAACAGGGCTAAGTTTAACTTTTGACTTTGATCCATTTCCAGAAACCGCATTTCAAAAAGCCAGATTGGGCGATGTTATCACCCTAACGAGTGCTGTTGATAGGGTTCGAGCAATAATTAGACTCAACAGCTTTGTAGATGCATATCTATATGTTGGAAGATTCGTAGATCCCGAAATTCTTTCATATATAGACACGACAAAACAGGCGACGGCGCAATATCGTGAACTCGAGGGTAGAAGGTTCGATGTTCAAATAACCTTTGCCTTAATTTTTGCTTTGGTCGCACTTTTGCTCCTCTTCGCGGCAGTTTGGGTTGGATTGAACCTTGCTACCCGATTAGCAAATCCCGTCAGCGACCTTATAGCGGCTTCTGAGAAAATCAGTGAGGGGGATTTGACAGTCCGAGTGATCGATAGCTCCGAGGTTGGAGAACTAAGCATGTTGAGTGGAGCATTTAATAACATGACTCAGCGGTTAGAGCGACAGCGCAAGGACTTGATAGAAGCGCACAAGGCTGAGGATGAAAGGCGGAAGTTTACTGAAGCAGTACTAGGAGGAGTTTCGGCTGGTGTCATAGGATTGGATAAGAATGGAGAAATTAATCTGCCTAATCTTTCAGCTGCATCGCTGCTTGGATTGGAGCTAGATGATATGATCAGGCGTCCTCTCAGGGAAATTGTTCCTGAGATGAATGATTTACTGGAGCTCACCCGCCTACATCGCGAAAATAGTATGGAAGCACAAATTGAGCTTATTAGAGAACAAAGACCAATTACGTTAATTACAAGAATAAAGGCCGAATATATCGGTAACGACATTACTGGATTTGTTGTTACATTCGACGATATTACTGAATTGCAAGCAGCTCAACGGACCGCCGCCTGGGGTGATATAGCACGCAGAATTGCCCATGAAATCAAGAACCCTCTTACTCCTATACAATTGTCAGCGGAAAGATTAAAACGTAAATATCTTCCCCATATAGTAAATGAACGGGAATTATTTATCTCACTAACCGACACAATCAGTCGTCAAGTTACAGACATAGGGCAAATGGTTGACGAATTTTCTGCCTTCGCGAGGATGCCAACTGCCGTCCGAACTAAAGTTGACCTAGTCCATCTAGCGAAAGCTCAAATTGCCTTGCAATCGAGTGCTCACACCGATATTGAATTTACCATAGATGCTTCGGAGAACACGATTTTCGTTATGTGTGATGAACGTCAAATTAGGCAAGCCCTAACAAACTTGCTTCAAAACAGCGTCGATTCTATAGGAACAAAAAATACGTTGGGGCTTCCGAACAAAGATAAGATACACATGGAAATTTATAGTGACCTTGCATATGGGGCCATCAAGATTAGGGACAATGGTGTAGGTCTACCAAAAGAATATACAAACCGATTAACTGAGCCCTATGTAACTACCCGTGAAAAAGGGACGGGCCTGGGGCTCGCTATCGTAAGCAAAATTGTCGAAGATCACGATGGCACATTCAAAATTGAAGACGATACAGAATCTGGAACGGGTGCTATTGTCACATTGAAGATACCACTTGAGAGCAGAATGAATTAATTATAGATAATTATTGTGGGATCATGCATGAATGAATAACGATATCTTGATAGTTGATGATGAGGCGGATATTCGAGTGTTATTATCCGGGATTCTGCAAGATGAAGGTTATGATACTCGGGAGGCCGCTCACTCAGATGAAGCCATCAGAGAAATAAATGGCCGTCTTCCAGGTCTAATAATCCTGGATATTTGGTTACAAAATAGTTCTTTAGATGGGGTAGAACTTCTAAAATGGATAAAAAATCTTCACCCTGCTGTGCCGGTAATTATGATAAGTGGCCATGGCAATATAGAAACGGCTGTTAATTCAATAAAAGCGGGTGCATATGAGTTCATTGAAAAGCCCTTTAATGCCGATAAATTGCTGCTTTTAGCGAGACGAGCGATAGAAACGGCAGGTCTTAAGAGAGAAAATGAAGAACTAAGAACACGCTTAGGATCAGAAGATAAGCTTATCGGAAATTCGCAGGGTATCACACAGCTACGGTCAACCATCGACAAAGTAGCACCAAGCAATAGTAGAATTTTGATTACCGGTGCGCCAGGCACCGGAAAAGAGATCGTTTCTCGTATGATCCATGCCCGCTCTGGCCGTATCGATGCCCCTTTTGTTGCCCTAAACTGCGCGACTATGAACCCCGATAGACTAGAGATTGAGCTATTTGGTATAAACCATAGAGTTGACGGGCCGGCCATTGGCGTCTTTGAACGAGCTCATAACGGGACTCTATTTTTGGACGAAATAGGTGATATGCCCCTAGAAACTCAGGGGAAGATCGTTCGTGTTCTGCAAGAACAAAAGTTTTTGAGGGTAGGGGGAGATTTAGAAATAGATGTTGATGTCCGGGTTATTTCTTCCACAAATAGAAATTTGCAAGATGAAATAATTGAAGGGCGGTTTCGCGAAGATTTATATTATCGATTAAATGTTGTTACCGTTAAAGTACCGGCACTCAAACATAGACGGGAGGATATTCCCTTGCTAGCGGCGCATTTTTTAAACCAGTCGGCGGAGGAGGCTGGTATGCCAATTCGTGATTTATCAGAGGAGGCTATAGCGGTGTTGCAAGCTTATGCCTGGCCAGGTAACGTCCGACAATTGAGGAACGTCATAGATTGGGTATTAATCATGTCTCCCGCTTCATCAAGGGAGGCAATCAGAGCTGACATGTTACCACCAGAATTAGGCGTTGTTTCGCCAACCAATCTTCAGTTTGAAAAAAGCATGGATCTTCTAGGAATGCCATTAAGAGATGCAAGAGAACATTTTGAGCGAGAGTACCTATTAGCCCAAGTAAATAGATTTGGAGGTAATATCTCTCAAACGGCAAATTTTATTGGGATGGAACGATCTGCCTTACATCGGAAGCTAAAAATATTGGGCGTTAACCAGGAGGAGCGACCGGCCAAAGTCGGTTAATTATATAATGAAAGTAGTGATCTGTGGAGCCGGATTGGTTGGCACGAGTATAGCTCAGCATTTGGCTAGCGAAAACAACGATGTCACGGTGGTTGAGCAAGACTACAGTCTCGTGCGACGAATAGGCGAAACACTAGATGTTCGCAGTATTTATGGGCATGCATCAGAACCCGACATTTTGGAGCAGGCAGGAGCCCGAGAGGCAGATATGTTGATAGCGGTTACCTTCTCAGATGAAATAAATATGGTCGCGTGCCAAGTGGCGCACTCGCTCTTCGAAGTTCCAACAAAAATAGCGAGAATCCGTCGCCCAGGCTATCTTAAACCGATTTGGGGTGATCTCTTTAGTAGGGAAAATATGCCAATAGATGTTATTATATCTCCTGAACGAGAAGTTGCTAGAGCGATAGGCAGAAGGCTACACGTGCCTGGTGGATTTGATGTTGTCCCAATGGCTGGTGGACTGGTTAGCGTAGTAGGGGTTCGCTGTGCAGAGGATTGCCCTATAATCAATACCCCTATCAAACAATTAACTCAATTATTTCCAGACTTGAATATAGTTATAGTCGGGATCATCAGAAATGATAAGGGAATCGTTCCTAAATCAAATGATCATATGCTGCCGGGAGACGACGTTTATTTTATATGTGACTCTACTCACCTTAATAGAGCCATGGCGACTTTTGGGCACGAGGAAGAAGAAGGTCGCAGCGTAATAATCGCGGGTGGTGGAAACATTGGCCTTACACTTGCGGAAGAAATAGAGCAAGAGCATGCTGGGGTAAGGTCTCGGGTAATTGAGTTCGATGAAGATCGTGCGAAATCCGTTGCTCAACAACTAGATCAAACGATGGTTCTAAATGGAGACGTTCTCGACATGGAGATATTAGAAGAGGCAAACATTTCTAATACAGAAACATTTGTTGCTGTTTCTAATGATGATGAAGTTAACATTATAGGCTCTCTCCTAGCAAAACGCGCCGGCGCAAAAAGAACAATAGCTTTAATAAATAAACATTCGTATGCGCAGTTAATAAATACATTGGGAATTGACGCGGTTGTAAATCCTCGAATGATCACGGTCTCATCTATTCTTCAACACGTTCGCCGAGGGCGTATACGCGGCATTTACTCTGTTCGAGAGGATTTTGGAGAAATAATAGAGGCAGAGGCACATGAAACATCTTCCCTCGTTGGAAAAACATTGAGAGACTCCGATTTGCCTACTGGAGTCATTATTGGAGCCATTATTCGTGGTGAGGATATTCTGGTACCCCGTGGAAATTCTGTTATCCAAAAACACGATAGAATAGTGTTGTTCACTACCTATGAAGCTGTGAAGCGGGTAGAAAAATTATTTGCCGTGAGAGTTGATTTTTTCTAGGAAATAAGTTGTGGATAATCAAAACAACAATTCGAGCGATCCACCATTGGGGATTATTTTTGATTGGGATAGCACCCTTATAGATAACTGGTGTGCCATCGCCCATTCTTTAAATTTGACTTTAAAAAAAATGGGTCTCCAACCGTGGACATACTCCGAAATTCGAACTCAAACCAAACAATCAGCTCGCGATTCATTTCCGGATATCTTTGGAAGCAAATGGAGAGAAGCACTTGATTTCTTCTACAAAGCTTTTGAGAGTAATCATATTCAGAGCTTAACTCCTCTGCCGGGTGCAGAAGAATTAATTTTAAATATTAAGTCTCACGGTATGTTTATGGGAATAATATCAAATAAAAATGGAACTTATTTGAGAAAAGAAATCTCTCAACTCGGCTGGCACCGATATTTTGATAGAATTATCGGTGCCAGCGATGCCGAAAAGGATAAACCTGCTGTCGAGACGGTTGTGGCTTTATTGCAAGGGACTAATATCAAACCGGGAAAAGAAATTTGGTTCGTGGGCGACTCGGTTATAGACCTACAATGTGCCCATTTAGCAGGGTGTTTACCAATTCTAGTGAAAACAGGGACTATAACGTCAGATGAAATTTTGCGTTGGCCGCCGGAAAAGACTTTTACATCCTGCCTAGAATTAAATGCCGAATTCCAACAATTAATTCACGGATATAACCAGCAAGACCGAGAATTAGGTCATCATCCTAACAGGACTATACATCGCAGAAAGTAAATGCCATAAAAAAGGCGGTAAACGTATTACTATTTCTCTCAATTTCGGAATTTAATTAATTGGCCGCTAAAAACCGAAAACTAGACGAAAACCCGGCTGTCGAACGGTCCCGGTATTCAGCAATAATCTTACATCCGATAATTAAGGGAAAAGCTCACAGCAAAAATATTGAAGATCTCGAAAAGAGATCGAATCACTCTGCTATACAGGAGGTTTATGGACTAGCCAAATCAATAGATTTAAATATTGTCGTTACAGAACTTGTATCACTTACGGCAACCCGCGCTTCCACCTTATTCGGTATAGGTACCATTTCAAGAATTCATGAAGCCATAAAAGCTTATGCGGTCGATCTAGTTATCGTAGATCATCGATTAACGGCCATTCAGCAAAGGAACTTAGAGGTTGCCTGGAATTCAAAAGTTATTGATAGGACCGCCCTGATCTTGGAGATATTTGGCGCCCGAGCCCGAACGCATGAAGGACGACTTCAAGTAGAGCTGGCGGCTCAATCTTTTCAAAGAAGTCGACTAGTGCGATCCTGGACACATTTGGAACGCCAGAGAGGCGGTGCGGGTTTTTTAGGGGGGCCAGGGGAACGTCAAATCGAACTTGACCGACGACAAATCGACGAAACAATAAGAAAATTGGCCAAAGAACTGGAGAAGGTAAAAAAGACTAGGGCACTACACCGGAATGCTCGGAAACGGGTGCCGTTTCCAATAGTGGCTTTAGTAGGTTATACAAACGCCGGTAAATCAACATTATTTAACTTACTCACTAAATCTAACGTAGATGCTAAGGATATGCTTTTCGCTACTTTGGACCCTACCATGCGCAGGGTCATCCTCCCATCTCAAAGATCGATAATTATCTCAGATACTGTGGGGTTTATTTCAAACTTACCAACCCACTTAATAGCCGCTTTTAGGTCTACTTTAGAAGAAGTGCTGGATGCTGATTTAATAATTCATGTAAGAGATATCAGTCACCCAGATTCCCAGTTTCAAAGACTGGACGTCAATGATGTATTGCTGCAATTGGGACTCCCAGCAGAGGCTCTAAAAACAAGGATGATAGAGGTTTTAAACAAAGCCGACATGTTGGACCCCGATGATCTAAAATCATTCTCCAACAACGTAAAATCGGAATCGGAATTACTTATATCCGCCAAAACTGGTCTTGGGTGCGAAGAGTTCCAAGGATTATTGGACCGTATGTTAGCAACAAACGAGGCAGTTTATAATTTTGAATTCCCGGTCGACTATGGAGCGGCGATAGCCTGGTTGCATCAACATGGCACCGTGCAACATACAGAATCTAGAGAGGGAATGATCACCATCCGTGCCATATTGACCGATGCAGACAGTAATAGATTTTATAAAAAATTTGAAATAGAGAGCTACTAAAACACATCAAATTTCATAAAAATACACCGATAACCATGATTAATCAGGTATTAGGTAATTTTTTTGTTATTTTTTCTGGCACTCCGAGCCTGAGAGTGCTAACAAACTCGCTCACAATTTTTAGCTATTATATTTTGGGAGTAATCCATGGCATTTCGCCCTTTACATGACCGCGTGGTTGTCCAAGCCCTCGACAGTGAATCAAAAACTGCTGGAGGGATTATTATACCAGACACCGCGAAAGAAAAACCTAGCCAAGGAAAGATTGTTTCCGTCGGCCCGGGTGCACGTGACAACGATGGTAACATTGTTCCATTGGAACTAAAAAAAGGGGATACAGTCCTTTACGGAAAGTATTCGGGAACAGAAGTAAAGCTCGATGGTAAGGACATGCTAATTATGCGTGAATCTGACATCATGGGAGTTATAGAATAATAGACATTTGAATAAGTCATGCCTAGAGATGGCACAACTGTCCAAATCAACACAAATCAATAATAGGGAGAACCGGCTATGGCAGCCAAGGACGTGAAATTTGAAACCGATGCCCGAAACCGAA